>CABSMD010000336.1 GCA_902478725.1 uncultured Clostridia bacterium | reverse complement strand
GGCCGGTCACGTTCATACCATAAAAGCTGGCAATCATGGTCGGAATCGCCATTAAAATGGTAATCGAAGTCAAAACCTTCATCACAATATTTAGATTGTTGGAAATCACGGACGCAAACGCATCCATCGTGCCGCTTAGAATACTGCTATAGATATTAGACATTTCAATCGCCTGCTTGATTTCAATTAAAACATCCTCCAGCAGTTCCTGATCCTCATCATAGAGCTTGATAAACCTGCCGCGCAGGATCTTCTCCAATGTCATCTCGTCCGCTTTCAAAGAGGTGGAAAAAAACACCAGGCTTTTTTCCAATTCCAGCAACTGAATAAGCTCTTTATTTTTCATCGACCTGTGCAGCTGACGTTCAACGAAATTGCTCAGCTTGTCGATCTGTTTGAGGTATTGCAGATACCGCACGGCGACACGGTACAGAAGCTGAAATACAAAGCGGGTTTTCAGGTTGGTTTGCACCCCCTTGACAAAACCGTCGCTCAATTCTTTTATAATGGCAGAGTCTTTCAGACATACCGTAATAATCGATTTTTCCAGCAGGATGATGCCAAGCGGTATGGTCATATAGATCACACCGTCATTTTCTTTTTGCTGCATGGGAATATCTATGATAATCAATTTCTGGTCTTCTTCCGCCTCAATCCGGGAGGTCTCCTCATCATCCAGCGCAGCGAGCAGAAATTCCTCCTCCACCCCCGTCCGGCTTACCACCTCATTGATTTCGTCCGGTGTAGGCGCGGTCATATTGATCCAGACGTCGTTTTGATACTCCTCAACAGACTGGATCTTACCATCTATCGTTTTAAACAGTTCGATCATTGGATTCCCCTCCTCATTGGTTTATTTCCAGATTAAATGCAGCAGGATATTATTCTGATATAACGTTTTTAAGTATTCAGAATCATTTATGTACTCATATATAGCAAGGTTTCCCACATTTGGCTGAATCAAATCAAGGACACCTAAAAGGAGGTAGACGATCAACAGACCCTCCAAAACACCAAACACCGCCCCCGCCAGCTTGTTCACCTGCTTCAACACCGGCAGCTTTGCCACACTGTCAAGCGCCTTGGCAAGAAGGGACAGCACCAGGCGCAAACACAAAAAAACCAAAAACGCAAGCAGGATATTGCAGACAAAGCCCAAAGAATCCACCGTGACAAACGACCAGCCCGCCTGCATCATTTTATCCATTAATTGCTCGATTAAATCATTAAAATGGATCGCCTGCTTGACAAACGGGAACAGCACAAAGGTAATGATCCCGCATACAAAAACCGAGACGAGATGGATTACCGTTTGGATCAAGCCGCGACGGTATCCCCAAAGCATAAAGACGGCCACCAGTATAAACAAAATAATATCGCCGAGCGCAAACATTTTCTACCGCCTCCCTACTTCACTTTCACAAAATCAAAATTAGAATGGTACAGCACCATACCCCGGATTCCGCTTCTGCCAATATGGATATCCTTGATATCACGGTTAAAGGACTGGGAAGCGATAAAAAAGCCCTTACGGTTTAAAAACAGAACATCCCGCGAGGTCACCGCCATGACTGCGTTTTCGTTAATGTCAACCTTACTGACCTCCGCATTGGTATCGCACACGTATTCATAGCTTTTCCCGTCCGCCGTTAAAATCACAATTTTCTGGTTATGCTGGCGAAGCCCCAAAACAATTGCCTTATTGCTGTTCATGGAATAGCTCTGAAGCATGGCATCGTGATATTCATAGTCCCAGGCCTTTTGCCCGGAAGAATCAAAACCCACGGTAAGCTTATTCCCCACCGCGATGACACGGTTTCCGGAAAAGTACCTGACATTTGTAAAAATCCCCTGTGTATCTTCATAGGTAACGGTCGGCTTGTCCTCCTTCAGGTTAAAAAAAGCGACGCTGCTGACAAAGGAATCCTGTGAAGTATCCAGCATACAGACCACCATCCGCTTGCCGTCGGACGAAACGTCGGCATCCATGATATACTTTTCCCCCGAATGGAACTTATAAATCTCATTTCCCTTTTTATTATAAACAGTCACCTTACCGCGGTATCCTAATTCTTTTGTCACAAGCGCTGTATATCCGGATCGATTCACCTTGGCACTGATGATTTCACGCGTATCTTTTATGGAATAGGCCAATTTATAGTTGCGGAATACCGCCATTTCGGTCGCTCCCCGGTCAAACGCCAACAGATAGCTCCCGCTTGACTGGAGCTTCGGGTTTACAAACCGCAGGTCATATTCCCAGCCGCTTGAAGAACGCAGACCGGAAGAGGAATAATAGACCAGATCATTGCGAAAGGCTGTACTGGACGGTACATTTTCATTTTCAAAGGCAATGTTTTCAGTAACGGTTATCTCTTTATGGTAAAAGCCGGCGATGGCACGGTAGACCGATGGGTTGAAGCGGTTATCATACAGGATGAACAGGCCCAGAAGCAGCAGTATGGCTAAAAACAGTAAAATTCTTCTCTTTTTCAAACCAATTCCTCCCTCTCATAATACACGCCGGTTAAAAACAACCCCTGCGGTTCCGCCGTGATTCCCGCCCGCTTACGGTTGCGGCTTGCTATGATATCCGCTACACTGTCAGGCGCAATCTTGCCGTTGCCGACATATAAAAGAGTTCCGGCGATGATTCGAACCATATTGTACAAATATCCGTCCGCCAGAATGCGGATCGTATAAAGCTCACCGGC
>CABSMD010000335.1 GCA_902478725.1 uncultured Clostridia bacterium | reverse complement strand
GTTTTGAAAAAACGAAAGAAAGTAAAGAAAGAATATTCTAAATGACGCGCAGGGAGCTTATTGAACATTACCGAAAATTTGATGAAGATGAATTGTTTTATCGCGATTATTATCAGTCGGACAGAAGCGATGCGGCGATTCGTGAGATTGCAGAAAAACTGAGGAAGGATAAGGCTCAGGGCTTGGATGTATGGATTCCGGAGCTGGATATGCATGGAAAAGAACTTCTGGCGGAGCTGCTGATCGGAGCCAGCAACGGAAATGTTTCCGTGAGAAAGCATACCCGATATAATCCTTTATTTGTGCATAGTCATTCTTTTTTTGAACTGATTTATGTATTGACTGGGTTTTGTATGAATACAATTGAAGACCGCCCGATCCGGATGGAGAAGGGCGATCTCTGTATCATCGCGCCGGGAATGCCGCATGCTCTGGGCGTTTTTGATGACGACTCCATTGTCCTTAATATATTGGTGCGGAAGACTACTTTCCGGGAAACTTTTTTTGATGTTTTTCAGAAAGACGCGGAGCTTTCCGATTTTTTCTATCAGAATTATTATTCTGAGAAGCAGAGCAAATTTATTTGCTTTCATACTGCAGGAAATCAGGAATTGGAAACGCTGCTGGACATTCTTTTTTCGGAGTCTGTCTGTAAAGAGGAATATAGCTCGAAGGTAATGGAGAATTTAATGCGGGCAATTTTCTGCGTAATGCTGCGGATGACACCGGAGAAAATTTTTGTCCGGAAACTGTCGGAAGGCCAGCAGAACAGAGAACAGATTCTTCGGTATATTCAGACGCATTATACAGATATTACCTTTGAAGAGCTGGTGGAGCATTTTCATTTGTCAGAATCAAGTCTTCGCCGATTTTTCCGTCAGGATGTGGGCAGAAGCTTTGTAGAGCTTGTACGGGAAATTCGATTGCAAAAGGCTTGTATGCTGCTGCAGAATACGGAAATGCAGGTGAGCGATATCGCCGCCCAGGTAGGATATGAGTCGGAAGGATATTTTTATCGGTTATTTAAGAATCAATATGGTGTGACGCCGTTGGAATATCGGAAGCAAAACGGAGGATAAGGATATGGACTTTTTAGAGCAAGCAAAGGGGCTGATGCCGGCGCTTCATGAACGTTGGGTGTTCCCGGAGGAACAGACAAAACCGGGCCTGCGGTACATGGGGAAGGGAGATTCCTTTACCTTAGATTTCGGAACGCATCTTGTTGGCTATTTTCAAATCCGGTTTGAAACGGATCGAGAACCGGACTCGCCCTTGAAAATCATTTTCCGCTTTGCAGAAGTGCCGTGCGAGCTGGAAATTGATGTAGACCAGAAAAATTACAGGGGCAGCTTAAGCAGCACCTGGTTTCAGCAGGAAACCGTTAATATGGATAATCCCACAGAGCTCCTTTGCTTACATAGACGGTATTCCTTTCGGTATGTACAGGTGATTTTTCCGGGGAACACTCATTATCAGGTGCGGTATGTGAATTCTGCATGCCGGGCGGTGTCTTCTGCAGATGAGGCGGCCGTTTTGCCGCTTCCGCGAGAATTTGCCGCAAAGGATCCCCTGCTCGCAGAAATCGATGAGATTTCTGTTCGCACGCTGCGAGACTGTATGCAAGCTGTTTTTGAAGACGGTCCTAAGCGCGACCGGCGTTTGTGGCTGGGGGATTTGTTTCTGCAGGCGAAGGCAAATTATGTGACTTTTAAAAAAAATTCGCTTGTGTTACGCTGCTTATATTTGTTTGCGGGGCTGCCCCATTCGGATGGCTGTATGAGTTCGGCCGTTTACTGCGAGCCGACGCTTTCCGGTCAGGCCTGGATTCTTCATGATTATGCAATGCTCTTTATAGGGACCTTGGCTGATTATTATGAGGAAACCGGCGATCTGAATGTGCTGAAGGAGCTTTGGCCTACGGCATTTCACCAGGCGGAAATTGTGGCGAATTCATTGAATGAAGAAGGCCATGTGCCAGAGAATCTGTACTTTATTGATTGGTGTGAAAGCTTGGATAAATCTGCCGCAGCGCAAGGGCTTTCCATTGCAATGATGAAGCGGGGAGTATGGTTGGCGGAATTATTAGGAGCGGAGAATGAGCTGAAACAGCTGAAGTGCTGGATTGCACGCCTCTCTGCAGGTGCGCGGGATTTTTATGACAAAGATCTGAGGATATTCCGAGGACGGAGCGGTCAGATTTCTGTGGCTTCACAAATGTGGATGATATTAGCCGGCGTTCTGGATTTACAAGAGAACAATCGGGTGCTTGATGCTATGGCAGACTGCTCGGATGCCGTATCTACGGTTACGCCGTATGCCATGCATTTTTATGTAGAAGCTCTGATTGCCTGCGGAAGAATGCAGGAGGCAATTCATTTGGTAAAGCGTTATTGGGGCGGTATGGCGCGCCAGCAGGCAGATTGCTTTTGGGAGGTTTATGTTCCCGATAATCCGGAGGCTTCTCCATATGGAGATAAAAGAATCAACAGTTACTGCCATGCATGGAGCTGCACGCCAACATATTTTATACGGAGGTTTTTCGTGCCGTTCCTGCAGGACTGAAAACGAAAAAGCGGTTCCGACGGAAAAATTCAGTATTTTTATGTGCATTTTGGTGGTTTTGTGCATTGCTGTGGAATCGAAAAAACTATATCATGTAAATATAGTAAAAAAATCACGTCTGTTTTATGCCGAATATGATTGGAGGAGTTTAGATA
>CABSMD010000334.1 GCA_902478725.1 uncultured Clostridia bacterium | reverse complement strand
TTGATTCAAAAGAATCAGGGTGAGGCTGAATTCCACCAGGCAGCCACAGAGGTACTGCATTCACTGGAGGCGGTTATTGACCAAAATCCACAGTATCAGAAAAGCGGCGTGCTCGAAAGACTGGTAGAGCCGGAGAGACAGATTATGTTTCGGGTGCCTTGGGTGGATGACAATGGCAAGGTGCAGGTAAACCGTGGTTTCCGTGTGCAGTTCAACAGCGCGATCGGACCGTACAAGGGCGGGCTTCGTTTCCATCCTTCGGTAAACCTGGGCATCATCAAGTTTTTAGGGTTTGAACAGATTTTTAAAAATTCCCTGACCGGCCTGCCGATCGGTGGTGGCAAGGGCGGCAGCGACTTTGATCCGAAGGGCAAATCCGATAACGAGGTTATGAAATTCTGCCAGAGCTTTATGACGGAGCTGTATCGCCACATCGGTGCGGATACCGATGTTCCCGCCGGTGACATTGGTGTTGGCGCGCGTGAGATTGGATATTTATACGGACAGTACAAGCGCATCAGAGGCTTAAACGAAGGCGTTTTAACCGGGAAAGGTCTCACGTATGGCGGCTCTCTGGCGCGTACCCAGGCGACTGGCTATGGCTTGGTTTATTTTGTAAATGAGATGATCAAGGCGAAAGGAAAATCCTTAAAGGACGCTAAAGTGGTTGTATCCGGTTCTGGAAATGTTGCTATTTATGCGGCTGAAAAGGCGATGGAACTGGGCGCTAAGGTGATTTCTATGAGCGATTCCACCGGCTGGGTATACGATAAGGATGGTATCGACCTTGCAGCCATGAAGGAGATCAAAGAGGTTAAGCGCGGCCGTGTTAAGGATTATCTGTCTGTGCGCCCGAATGCGGAATACCATGATGGAAAAGGCGTGTGGAGCATTCCTTGCGATATCGCTCTGCCGTGTGCGACCCAGAACGAGTTGGATGAAAACGACGCGAAGATGTTGGTGCAGAACGGCTGCTATGCGGTGGGCGAGGGCGCTAATATGCCATCGACGCTGGAGGCGACCAATGTATTTCTGGACAACGGCATCCTATTTGCGCCGGGCAAGGCGGCAAATGCGGGCGGTGTTGCAACTTCAGCACTTGAGATGAGCCAGAACAGCATGCGTTTGAGCTGGACGTTTGAAGAGGTAGATGCTAAATTAAAGCAGATTATGGTAAATATATATCATCAGACAGCAGGGGCTGCCGAGAAGTACGGAAAGCCGGATAACTATGTTGTTGGCGCGAACATTGCAGGCTTTGTCAAGGTTGCAGATACCATGATTGCGCAGGGCATCGTATAATAAAATAGTATTAAATATGAGATGAATAAGAAAGGCTGTGACGGAACCCGTCACAGCCTTTCTTGGCATTCGCATTGAGGACAAACCAACCGTCCCTCCGGCACTACATTTCCGCATGCCACACAAGTGTCGACATGCCCATAGGCCGCAGGGATCGGTGGTTTTGCCCTCTGCCTATATATGGGGATTGGGAACAGCATAGTAAATAAACTGGATAAAAGTCTCATAGCGACCGCCCTTTCAGACGTAGCACGTGTTACATAAAGTAGACTTTTTATGACAGTTGTGTTATACTGTAAAAGATGCTTGATAGGTATGTAATATAGGCAATATTGGCGTGTTACTTAAATTCTACCTTTTTTGACAAATAAATATGAATTTATTTTGCCCATCGAATAAAAGTTGTATGTGAGATGTTAAGAATTTTAGCCGCCTGTCGGCTGGAAATCTGATTTTGTTCCCATTTGATTCTCAGTAGGTCAAATTCCTCCGGTCTTTGCATTGGCGGCCGCCCAAACTGGATTCCACGTATCTTAGCGGAGCGGATTCCCTCGGCCTGGCGCTTGCGGATGTTCTCGCGTTCTGTCTGCGCTACATACGACAATATTTGCAAGACCAGGTCTGCGATAAAGGTTCCGGTCAGGTCCTTTCCCTGCCGCGTATCCAGCAGCGGCATATCAAGAACGGCGATATCCACACCTTTTTTGCGTGTCAACACCCGCCATTCCTCTAAAATTTCCGCATAGTTTCGTCCCAGTCGGTCGATGCTTTTGACCACCAGCAAATCCCCTTTTTTTAAGCGCCTTTTAAGCAGCTTGTACTGTGTGCGGTTAAAATCTTTTCCGCTTTCCTTATCAACAAAAATTCGTTTTTCATCGATTGGAACGGCCATTATTGCGTCCATCTGCCTGTCTTCCTTTTGATCTTTTGTCGAGACCCGAACATAGCCATAGTTCATATATCTGTTTCCTCCTTATCTTATCATTATAGTTTAGTATGCTTTTTTTGCAAGGGAAACTTGCATAAAAAAGATGGATTGCTATAGCAATCCATCTCCGATTTTTAGTTTTTTAACATAGAAGGGACAACAGTCTTGCTCCGTTTGCAACAATGAAACAAACTGCAATGCCTACCAGTGTTGGAAGCAGGAAGGACACGGCCGTCCATTTCCAGCTTCCGGTTTCTTTTTTGATCGTCCAGCAGGTGGTTCCGCAGGGGAAATGGAACAGGGAAAACAGCATGGTACAGACAGCTGTAATCCAGGTCCAGCCATTATCTACAAAGAGCTGGTGCAATTGCTGGAGATTATCAAACTCTACCATGCTTCCGGCCGCCATATAGCTCATGATGATGATCGGCACCACAATTTCGTTAGCAGGAAAGCCAAGCAGGAAGGCCATAAGAATGACCCCGTCCAGACC
>CABSMD010000333.1 GCA_902478725.1 uncultured Clostridia bacterium | reverse complement strand
CTTTACGGAAGAAGAACGACACAGCTCAAAATCAAGCCCTTTGATTTTTTTGAAGCCTGCCGCTATTTTACGAAATTTTCGGGCATCGACAAGGCGCTGGCATACGGAATCGTTGGCGGAACGCCGCAATATCTGATGCAGATTGATGACAGCCTTTCTATTGAGGATAATATCAAAAATACCCACCTTAATCCCTCGTCCTCCATATTTGAGGAACCCAACAATCTGCTCAAGCAGGAAGTGCGTGAACCGGCGATTTATAATGCAGTCATTTCGGCGATCGCCACCGGCTGCTCTAAAATGCATGAAATTTCCAATAAGAT
Organism: uncultured Clostridia bacterium; assembly: GCA_902478725.1. Taxonomy (GTDB): domain Bacteria; phylum Bacillota; class Clostridia; order HGM11514; family HGM11514; genus CABSMD01. The sequence goes on along the minus strand of CABSMD010000333.1, from coordinate 2,402 downwards.
TGATGAAGATACAAGCGTGTGTGCAACCTATATCAAAAATTTGATTACGCTTGGAATTGTAAAAAAAGAGTCACCTTATGGTGAAAAATCAAGCCGCAAGACGATCTACTCCATTGAGGACAATATGTTCCGCTTTTGGTATCGCTTTGTGCCGGAAAACACCTCGATTATTTCCCGTGGTGCAACCGACCTTGCATACAAGCGCATTGCCCCCGAGATACCATCCTATATGGGCGGTGTGTTTGAAGAAATCTGTAAGCAGTACCTTTGGAAACTGCTTCTTGATGGTAAATGCGCCATAAATTTTAGCGATATTGGTCGTTGGTGGGGAACAAATCCCAAAACCAGAGCCCAAGAAGAAATTGATATTATGGGCACAGATAAAGACGCCGCCCTGTTTGCCGAATGTAAGTGGACGAATGAAAAAGTCGACCTTGGTGTGCTGGAAACCCTTGTGGAACGCAGCAGTCTGTTTCATTATAAGCAAAATCATTTTTATCTCTTTGCGAAAACTGGCTTTACAAAGGGCTGTATTGATAAGGCGGCGGAAATGGCCAATGTAACGCTGGTTGCATATGAGGATATGCTGAAAGAATAATATCATTCCGCTTAAACCCTATGTGATAGATTGAGTTTTATAATTATAATACAGAGAATTAGCCAAAGTATATCTTTTAGCTCCGATAATAGTAAATGGTCAAAACTAAGAGTGAGGAGGATGGCAATGAAATCCAACTTTGAATTTCTAAATAGATATTGGCCTGTGCTGGCACAATTAGGCGCTAATGCAGAAAACTATCTGTATTCTGATCCCAATGCGTGTATCTATAAATTGGGGATGTTTGCTGAGCGCCTTGTTCAGGAAATTTTGGTGTTTGAACATATGGATGAACCCAAGACAGATAACACCCATGCCAATCGTATTCGTTTGTTGAAGCGTGCTGGCCTTCTTCCCCACGAGATTGATGATACACTATATGTTCTCCGTAAAACCCGCAATTCCGCAGTGCATGCAGGAACAGATTCCGTAGACGAAGCAAAAACGCTTCTTTCTATGACATATAATTTAGCAGTTTGGTTTATGGAAACCTACGGCGACTGGGGATTTATCGCCGAAGATTTTGTTATGCCTGAAAAAGAGCATCAGGCAGACCTAAAATCAGTAATAGAAGATCAGGAAAAAAAGATTGCCGAACTGTCAAAAAAGCTCGCACAGGTAACAACAGCGGTTTCGGGTACAACGCAGAAAGAACGTGCAAAACGAGCTGAAACGGTTTCTTCTATGATGCAGTGGAACGAAGCACAAACACGCTGTCTGATAGACGAGCAGCTTCGCAAAGCAGGATGGGAAGCAGATACGACCAATTTGCGTTACAGCAAAGGTACTCGCCCTGTGAAAGGCAGAAATATTGCTATCAGCGAATGGCCTACCAATTCTGCTTTTTATAAAAATGGATATGCAGACTATGCCTTCTTCATTGGGGAAAAACTCGTCGCTTTAATGGATGCGAAGAAGGCTTCGGAAGATGTTGTTTCCACCATTGATGTGCAGGTCAAAGATTATGCAAAGCATATCAAAGAAGAACACGCAGGATATGTTATCGGTTCGTGGAGCGATTATCAGGTGCCTTTCCTGTTTGCCTCAAACGGCAGAGCTTTTCTGGAGCAGCTCCGAACAAAATCCGGCATATGGTTTTTAGATGCACGAAAATCATCTAACCAGTCCTATCCTATACGGAATTGGTTCAGCCCCAGCGATCTGGAAGAAAAACTGAGTCAAGATATTGATAAGGCAAATGAAACCTTAGCAACCTATAACGATTCGTTTATGGAAGATCCTACCGGTCTTAATCTTCGTGACTATCAGATTAAAGCGGTCAACAAGGCGACCGAAGCAATCATGAACGGAAGCCGCACGGCATTGCTTGCAATGGCGACCGGCACCGGTAAAACACGAACCGTTCTTGGCCTTATTTACAAAATGCTTGAATCCAAGCGCTTCAAGAGAATTATGTTTCTGGTTGACCGCATAGCGCTCGGCGAACAGGCAATGGACACTTTTAAGGATGTCAAGCTGAAAGATTTAATGACATTAAATGAAATCTATGAAATTAAAGACATTGATGATAATGAGATCAATCTGGAAACTAAAGTTAGCGTTTCTACTGTGCAGGGATTATTAAAGCGCACTATTCTGTCTGAAACACCTGATTTAATGCCCGGGGCGTTCGATTTGATTATTGTAGACGAAGCGCATAGAGGATATATTCTGGACAAGGAAATGACGCAGGAAGAAATTCTCTACGATAATCAAGATGACTATATGAGTAAATACAAGCAGGTCATTGAGTATTTTGATGCGGTGAAAGTGGCTTTAACCGCTACTCCTGCCCTGCACACCA
>CABSMD010000332.1 GCA_902478725.1 uncultured Clostridia bacterium | reverse complement strand
GGTAAGGTCGCTTGCAATGATCCGGTCGATCGGAAAACGGTCCAGCTCGCACGCGGCAAGCTCCGCCTGCCGCATGCCGTTTTCGGTCAGCGTCGAGTCATAATCGCCGTGGAACCGGCGCTCTACATTTCCGGTCGCCTCGCCGTGCCTCACAAAAATCAATCTCGTTTTCAATTCATTTCCACCCTGCCTACAAGCTCATTGATATTCTCTATTTTGTTCTGCTCCATATAGTGCTGGATGCCGTCGATCACCTCGACACAGGCGTATGGGTTGACCAAATTCGCCGTTCCAACCTGCACGGCCGACGCGCCGGCCAGCAGAAACTCAACCGCGTCCTCCCCATTCATGATACCGCCCAGGCCGATCACCGGGATGCTGACAGCCTGCGCCGCCTGGTACACCATCCGCACTGCAACCGGTTTGATGGCCGGGCCGGACAGTCCGCCGGTATTGTTCGCCAAAACCGGACGGCGGGTTCGGATATCGATCTTCATCCCCAGCAGAGTATTGATGAGCGACACCGCGTCCGCGCCGCCCTGCTCCGCCGCCGCGGCCACCGCCGCGATGTCGGATACATTGGGGGTCAGCTTTACGATCAGCGGCTTTTTGGTGCATTCCCGCACCTGTTTGGTGATCTCCAACACCGATTCCGGACGGCTGCCAAACGCCGCGCCGCCCTGTTTGACATTTGGGCAGGAAATGTTCATCTCCAACATGTCTACGTCCTGCCCGTCCAAAATCCGCGCCATCTCGCAATAGTCCTCCACGACGTTTCCAAAGATATTGGCGATCACAACGGTATCATGCTCCCGCAGAAACGGGATTTCTTCCTTGATAAATTCTTCCACGCCGGGATTTTGCAGACCGACACTGTTGAGCATACCGGACGAGGCTTCCGCGATGCGCGGCACGGCGTTACCCGGCCGCGGCTTTAACGACAAACCCTTTACGCTGATGCCGCCCAAGCGGGACAGATCGTAAAACTTACCAAATTCCCGGCCAAAGCCAAAAGAACCCGAAGCCGCGATAACCGGGTTTTTAAACGGCACTCCCGCGATATTGACACGCATGTCGATCATTCAAAAATCACCTCGTCTCCCCAGAAGATCGGCCCGTTTTTACAGACCTGCTTGTATTCCCAGCCGTCGCCCTTTTTCTGCTTGATTTTGCAGGAGCAGACCAGACAGGCGCCGATGCCGCAGCCCATCCGTTCCTCTAAGGACACCTGGATTTTCACACCATACTCCGCCGCCACGCGGCAAACCGCCTGTAACATGACCTTCGGCCCGCAGGCATAGATGATTTTAATCTGCTTGTCCTCTATCATTTGCCCCATAAAGTCGGTTACCAGACCCTTTTCGCCAAAGCTGCCGTCGTCGGTCACGATCTTTGTATCATGACAGACCGAACGGAAATCCTCCTCCAGCGTGACCAGGTTTTTATTACGAAACCCCAGCAGTGCGGTGGGATTCTCCAAATCCCGGGCCAGCTTTAAAAGCGGGTATGTCCCGATCCCGCCGCCGATGAGCAGGGCGTTTTCCTTTTTTACGGTAAACCAGTTGCCAAGCGGCCCTAAGACATTGATCACATCGTCTTTTTGATACTTTGCCAATTCCGCCGTACCCTTGCCCTTGACCTGGTACAGAATTCGCAAAACCTCCCCGTCGGTATCGCACACGCTGATCGGACGGCGCAGGAAGGTGTCCCCGCCGCAGTCGATGTGGACAAACTGCCCGCAGCGCGCCTGATGAGCAATCTTTTTTGTCAAAAGGTGCATATCGAAAATACCGTCGGCAATCTCGGTATTTTTTACTATTTTTGCCTGTTCCACTACCTTTGCCATAGTTTACTCCTTCCATCCAGGCATATCGGATTATGCTTCGACTCTCTTATGCCTATCCTATTGCCCCCATGATCTCGTCGCGCATACGGATGGCCTCCGCCCGCGCGGCCTGAGCATACTCCTCCTCCGGCAGATGATTGCGCTGATAGGCGCACATGATCCCGCGCGAGGAATTGACGATCGCACCCAACCCATCGGGGTTGAAGCAGGGCACGACGTCGCGCGCACCGCCCCCCTGCGCGCCGTAGCCCGGCACCAGGAAATAGGCGTGCGGTAGCGCCTTGCGAATGACCGCCGCCTGCTCCGGATAGGTCGCGCCCACCACCGCGCCGACATTGCTATAGCCGCACTCCCCCGGCACGCCCCAGCGGTTCACCAGAGACGCGCTGGTCAGATACACCGTCCCATCCTTTGTCTCCACATCCTGCAATTCACCGGAGGATTTGTTCGAGGTTTTGACCAGCACAAAGACGCTCTTTTGATAGGTTTCACACTTATCCAAAAATGGCGCGATGGAATCGGTGCCTAAGTATGGGTTCAGGGTAACGCTGTCCGCGCCGAACGGCTCGAATTCCTCCCCGTCCACCTCCGTCGTACCCAGATACGCCTTGGCATAGGCCTCCGCTGTGGAGCCGATGTCGTTTCGCTTGACGTCTGCAATCACATACAGACCCTTATCCTTCGCATAGGCTATCGTTTTATAGAATGCCTCCATTCCATAAAAACCATACATTTCATAATAAGCCGCCTGCGGCTTTACCGCCGGCACCACGTCATACAGGCCGTCAATCAGCCCCTTATTAAAGGCAAAAACTGCGTCCGCCGCGCCTTTTAGGTTTTTACCGTATTTTTCAAAACTCTCTTTTTTGATAAACGAGGGGATATAAG
>CABSMD010000331.1 GCA_902478725.1 uncultured Clostridia bacterium | reverse complement strand
TCATTATTCATAATGAAAATTTCTGCAATGACCGTGATTCTGAATATGATGATTCTTTTTTATCTTATCCAGAAACGAACAAGAACAAATTAAAGTGGTTCAATGAGGAGGAACGTACTGTTATCAATGATTTTTATGCATTCCAACCGTATATGCTAAACTACCACTGCACACGCCAATATTTTGATATAACATTTATAAATGAAGATCAAACAGATTGCTATGTATTTGTTTTTTGGCTAAGCGATGATTCAAATGCATTGAAGAGCTTTTTAAGCTATCGCAGCAGTTCATTAAAACAAAATATAGAAAAACTTGATGAGAATTGTTATTTCCTTTGGCGTGAAAGGACAGCCATAATGACGGGAAAACAATTGTTTTCTCATATGACCCGATGGTAACTCTTACGGAGCATCAAAACGGTTACTTTTATAAAGAATTGCAATATTTGAAAGAAGCATTTAATATTAAAGAGCTTACCCGCAGTAATTTCGTGCCAATTGGCGAAAATTTGTGGGAATTTCGACCGTAAAGGAGCAAATTTTATGTTTCCCTATGATTCCATCACAAGCGGCGTGCTTCCGCCTTTCACGCCTGAATTGCAGCGTTACGCGGAACGTGTCTGGGGGCGCTGGCAGCTTCGCGTCATATATGCAGATTGCTATATTGGAAGTGAGCAATGTTCTATATGGCTGTATATTGATTTAAAACATGGTAACAATGCGGAGGCATCAAAATTACTGGAGGCAGTAAAGCGAAACGGTGATTTAGGAGGTAATTTGAACTCCGTAAAAAGATTTGGTACAGAGGTTAACGAGCTTGCAGACGCATTGACGGATGAATATTTTTCTGTAATTGGTACAGACCGTGAGACGTTGTGTGCGGGGTTGGAGCCATATATACCGACAACACCGGAACTTGCGCAACTTAGCGGACAGTTTCAGCAGATATGTACGTATATATACGACTACACAGAATCTGTATTGGGGTATGTTTACGGTCATTCCGCAGAGGAGCTTAGTAAAATGATTGCGAAGAAGTACCGCATACCGAACCCGAATGACGTATTTGTGTACTATGAACCGGCGCTGACGATTTTTCTGGACGACAGGGCGCAGTACGAGGCGCTTCTGGCGCGGAAGGACGAGGTCGTCCATGATGTTTATACCTTAATGCGGGGCAAATTCCCTCTTGACAAGCTGGAAAAGGCTTTCGGTTATCCGATTCTGACCGAGGAAAACACCGTAGTCAAAATCATCCTGAAATCGGATATGGACCCCGTCCTGCTCAACACCATCGTCGGCACGAGATAATACAAATTCGCAGTAAGTAAAAGGTTCGCACACTGGATATCTACAAGACCAACGGACGTGTGGAGAACGGGAACAACGTGCAGATTTACCGCAACGTCGATCCCAAGGCGCAGGAATGGCTGATCCTGCCGGTCGATGCCGACAACTTCCGCATCGTGCCGCGCTCGAATATGAGCCTGTCGCTGACCTCCTATGGTTCGGCCAACGGCACGGCAAACGGCAGGACCTCTACTTCTGCCGGCAATGTGTTCGTCAGCACCTATACCGGCGCCGATAACCAGCTGTGGGAGATTTACAAGACTGGCGGGTCGCAGGTGAAAAATGAGTTCGGTGGTGTCATATATACCGGCACGTATTACATATCCAATCGGCTTTCCGGCAAACTGATCAAAAATGCCGCCAATTCCCTTACGCTTCGCACGGGCACTTCGGATATCGCCCCGTTCTCGGAGCGATGGGAGATTACGCAAACAGGCAGTGACCAATATATTATACAGCCCACGAACCGCAGCGACCTGTTCCTCTGCGGCGACGTCAGTACAAAAACGGTAAAATTGAGCGGCTCCCCGACACACTATTGGGATGCCGAAATGATTCAGGGAGCCGGCATGTGCCTGTTCGTGCAATCCGGAAGCACGAAATATGTGATTGCGGAATCCAACGGCTCGCTTGTCTTGCAGGCGCGGTCAACACAGACGGGAACGGCTGCATCTGCTCGGCAAGCGTGGAAATTTATGAATGTGGATACTTACAGGGAGCTTACCGGTGTGACGTTCAGCAACCGGAGCGTTGAATGCGGAAAAACCGTATCCGCTTATATTTCGTCTAAAACAGGCGTCAACAACTCTACTCCAACCATGTGTGCCATCTCGGATTTTACCTATTCGGGAGGCAGCGGGTTCGTTTCCTGCGACGCACTGACCGGACGATTTACAGGCCTCAAGAGCGGTACGGTAACGATTACCGCTACGCATAAGGTGCATACCAATGTGAAGGATACCTTTACCATTACCGTGACCGGAGAACCGGAACCGGAGCCTGAACCGGAGGTGCCTCTTTTCAATCCAAATCCATCCAATATACCTACAAATGAAGTGGATAAAAATGTAACTTTGAAAGATGGAAGATATTTTCGGATCCCTCACGATGATTTGAAAGGATTCGGACAGTTGGACGCGAAACAATTAAGAGAAATGCTGTCCTCCAAGGGGTTAGACGGAGAAGTTGAAATTTTTTCCAATAGTTGTCAGACGATCAGCCCCAATATAGGTTCAGGGTATGCAGTAAATAAGATAGGGTATATGGAATATACCCGAAATGCAAACCATCGACCATTCGTTGAACTGCTTAGGAGAACGAAGGTTGCGGTTATATTCACACATGCCAATTCAAAAGCTTTGAAACTGGACACGAAGAGTGATTTTGACAGCAGCGCCCTATATTTGA
>CABSMD010000330.1 GCA_902478725.1 uncultured Clostridia bacterium | reverse complement strand
AGCGTCAGATGTGTATAAGAGACAGGCATGTATATGCCTCCTTTTCTATCTATTCTACCCTCTTTTTTTATCCAGATACATAGCCGCTGTATCAGCGTTTATTGATTTGCTTTTCTTCCTCAAAACACCTTTGGAGCGATGCGAACAAATCTTCTACCACAAGCGGCTTGGTCAGGTGTCCGTTCATACCGCTGTCCAGTGATTTTTTGCTGTCCTCGTCAAAAGCGTTGGCCGTCATAGCAATAATGGGGATGGTTCGGGAATCCTCCCTTTCCATCGTTCGTATTTTTTTTGTAGCCTCCAAACCATCCATATGCGGCATACGGATATCCATCAAAATAGCGTCGTAGTAGCCTGCGTCGTGAGAAGCAAAGCGTTGGACGGCCTCTCGGCCATCCGAAGCGGATTCAACGGTAAATCCGTGCATTTGAAGAATTGAAACCGCGATCTCACTGTTAAGCTCGTTGTCCTCGGCCACGAGAATCCGTTTTCCTTTGAAATCAGCAGATGCAGGAGATGCACCAGCGGCTTCCTTCTTTTTTACAGGTGTTTTTCCAAATGGTAACGGCAGAGTAAAATAGAATACCGTTCCCTTGCCAAACTTGCTTTCGACCTCCAACGTACCGCCCATCATTTGAACCAGACGGCTGGAGATAGCCAAGCCCAATCCTGTTCCGCCGTATTGGGCGGCGGTCTCTTTGTCGCTTTGTTCAAAAAGATTGAAGATACGCCCCAGAGCTTCCGGACGGATACCAATACCGGTGTCACACACCGAAAAGCGGAGAAACACCTTATCCTCTTCCTCACGGACTGGTTCAACCGTGACAGTAACGCTGCCCTGCTTGGTAAATTTGATCGCGTTCCCAATGATGTTAATCAAAATCTGATTGATTCGTAGCTCATCCAAAAGCAGAAAACGATCCGAACAGTAGCGGTTGATAAATACTAGGCTGATCTTTTTTGCTTCCGCCTGGGACGCCATCAGGTCATGCAGATGACACAGCAGTTCTCCCAGATCAGTACTTTCGATGTTCAATTCCAGCTTGCCGCTTTCGATCCGGGACATATCCAGGATATCGTTGATCAGCGAGGTCAGGTAGCCGTTGGCGGATTCGATTTTATTCAGACAATCCAACAGCTTTCCCTCGTTTCCGAGCGTCGATTTTGCAATGGTAGTCATACCGGAAATGGCGTTCATCGGTGTGCGAATTTCATGTGACATTCTGGAGAGAAAATCGGTTTTTGCCCTGCTGACCGCATCGGAACGCGCTTTTAAAATAAAGGAAGAAATCAGCTTGGTCATCTCTACAAGAAGGCTGCGGTGCTCCTGGTTCCACAGGAAATCTGTGTTTTTACTTTCAAATGCCATGGAACCCGCATAGGCTCCTTGATCCCAAATGACGGAATGCAGGCAGGTGGACATGAGCGAACTGGGGTTAATGTTCTGCTCACAAAGCCCTTCGTCGTTATAAAGTCCTGGCAGGGCGTCACATTCTTCGCGTGTGAGATAGAAGGCCTGACCCATTTGCAGGTCCTTTCTGTCTTTGGCCCATTGGTGGGAATAACGGAAACACAAATATTCCGGGTCAAACTCCAGGATCGAAACACGGTCAAGCCCCAAACGATTACCAATCCTGGCCAGCAATAGAAATAAGGCGTCATCCAATTTTTTTGACCTGCCTAATAGGTCGAGAGCGAAATCCACTATATTCTCCGATCGGACAGAGGAAGGGCTGTCGATATCATTGAAGAGATGCTCGTCGGTATAAATCTGCGTCAGCGCGCTTCCAAGCTCATTGGAGGTATCCAGATAGCAGGCGGCTGTTCCCCGGCAGTTTTCTTTGACATAGAGCAGTGCACTTTCCGCACAACGGTACAGACCGCTGTATTCATTGACAACCTCGGTCGAACACATGCCGATGCTGATCGAAACTGCAATTTTCTGCTCCTTGCCGGCATAAAGAGCTTGTACCCGTTTTGCGATACGCGGTCCCATCACGGTTGCCTGCGCTTTGCCAATGCCCTTGACGAACAACATGAATTCGTCCCCGCCGAGTCGCGCTACAATATCGTCCATACCCGTTTCGGAGCGCAGGATACCGGCGACGTCCTGCAAAACAGCATCAGCGAATACGGATCCTTCGCTTGCGTTGATCTCCTCGAAATTATCCAAATCCAACAGCATCAGGACGCAGACCTGGCTGGGATCCTTCCAGGCCAAATATTTGCGCACCTTAGACAGTCCCGCATCCTTGGCCAGCAGGCCGGTCAGGCTATCGCGGGAGCGCGCGTCCTCCAGTTGCAATGCCATCGCTTTTTCATTGGTGATGTCTTCCACGATTCCGACAACAAAAGAAGGCTGTCCCTGCTCGGTATAGCTGATCACAGACAGCGTAACCCGACACCACGCGCCGTTAAATTTGGCTTCAAATTCAGCTGTAGCAGTTTTTTCACCCCTATGGATCTTATCGTACATCTCATAATATGGTTTGCGTGTCTTCTCAGATATAAAGGCAAGGGCAAAACTCTCAGGCATATCGGCATACTCTTCATCGCATAAATAATGTTCAGCAGTACGGCGCGGTATCTTACAAAGGCGTTCTTGCGGATAATAATAGAACTCATAAGAGTTGGTATGCTCCAACGCAAGCTGCAGCAAAATGTTGCCCGCCTCTACCTGTTCAGATAGCATCTGATTGCGAATCTCCGCCTTTTTGCTGTTGTCAATATCTAAAAACACGCTTTGGATTATAACGTCTCCCTCCATATC
>CABSMD010000329.1 GCA_902478725.1 uncultured Clostridia bacterium | reverse complement strand
CATAAAAACCGTTAGAATCGCAAAACTCAAACTCAGAGTCGTGCTGACAAAACAGGTTTTACCATCAGACTGAAACAATTTGCGTATTTGAACTATCATAATACAAAAAACGAACAGTAGAAGCAGTATCCGAATGGCGAATATGGGCGTTTTTATACTAAAAAGTTCCTTGCCAAAAAAATTCGCATTCATCATATGCGTCATGGAACGGATATATAGGATAATACTATCCCCTATCTCATTGATTGGCAGGAAAAAACCTGCGAGTAACGAGTTTTTATTGGCATTCCCAAGCAATAAACAAACATGTTCCAGTACAACTCCCCCGACTGTTCCCGCTAATGTGGCAATGGCTAAAGAAAGGGGCTTTTTCACTTTGTTTGCCATACATAAGAAAAGAATGGGGACGGTAATAACTACCAAACCCAGATAATCGCCACAAACAGCCAATGCTGTAAAAATGCCGAACAGAATATAATCCTTTTTCTTTGACCCTTCCACTGCTTTGGCAGCAAAATAAATAGCGATAAAAGCGATCGCAAACAGTGCCGTGTGTACCCTGGCAGCATCAAGCGTAAAGGTAGAGGGGATCAAGGCAATACCGGCAAAAACTAAAAAATTCAATAGGTTGTCCCGTTTTCCTTTGATCAACAAAAGTGCTGCCAATACCATAAATACATACATCAGCGTAATGGCAATATAGCCAGCCTGTACACTAACGCCGGCGATCATTACGCCAATCACAAAAAACGGCAGGTCAGTCGTAAAAAAACTAATACCCGTAAGATTCCAATCCGATAAAAACAGATTGCCGCGAAGGATGGAATCTGCTTCTAAAATCATATTGGCAGTATCAGAATTGCAGGGTATTCGGGAAATTCGATGATACAGAAAAGCGGTGTATAGAACTAGACCCAGTATAAAAAGCACAATATATAACAATTTCTTTTTTTTCATTCGTACTTCTCTCCGTTTTTTATACAATTATAACAGATATGCGTAAAAAAGTCTACTTAAAAATAGAAAAAGTCGAATCACACAAAAAACCTACCGTCACAATAATTCCTCAAAGCGTTTAGCCCTCTCATATGCTTGAGCCAGATAGCTGTCATAACTCAATTTTTGATAACGGTCCAATTGGTATTTGGGATTCAGATTATTTACACTTTTCAATTCGAAGGTCAAAAAGCTGGTGGGAGGGCACTTGTTCAAACGCCGTGCGGCATCCTCCCAATCGATTGTGCCATCAAACAGGAGCAGATGCGCGTCATCCTTCCAGGTAATATCATTGCCCGTAACGCCTAGGTTGTCATTTATATGGGTGGTGACTAACCTGTTACCGTATAGCGCGAGCATGTCCTTTCCACGATTGTAGCAGGCCTCGTGGCCGCTGTCCCAGCAAAATCCTAAGGAAGCATATTGATTCAGGTTCCTCATAACAGCCTCCAGATAAGGCTCACCTTCCGTATTTTCAAATGCAATCCGAACGCCCACTCGATCCGCCTCCTGGAGCAATGCTTCAAAGCGCCTAAGTCCCAAATCATTTGGATGTTCCTCTACCCCGAAGCCTTGAAAAACATGAACAATCATAATGGGAATCTGAAACTTCACACAATCCTCCAGACAGGCCAGCAGCGTTTCCAATACCGCATCACCACTTGGCTCCCAGATTGCAGCGGACCCTGCAATCGGCGCGTGTATGGACTGAAATGTTAATCCGTTTTCTTGCGCCAGCGTTGTCCAATGCCGTAGTGGACAATTCTTTTCCCATGCAGAGAAAAAGCCGTCAAAACCTGCCCGCGCGATTGCCGGAATCGATTCCTCTATCGAAATAGGATATTTATTCACTACATTAATAGCCAGTTTCATCTTACCACCCCAACATATCGTTTATTTTAGTCAAAGCTGTAAAGCTTTTTTTCAAAAACTCTCGTTTTCCTAAGTTATGCCGATATTGTTCAAAGCTAAGTTCTAAGGTAAGATTGCCACGATAATTAGTCTTGGATAATTCCCAACAAATTTTTTCAAAATCAATACTACCGTCAAACGGGATCAAATGCTGGTCACTACCCCTATCATTATCATGCAGGTGAGTACAGAATAAGCGCTCCCCAATCTGCGGGAGGAAACGAACCCCCGGCGTGTGACAAGCTTCATGACCACTGTCGTAACAAAATCCTATATGCGGTTGTGTAAAATAGTCTAAGGTTTTTATGAGGTATTCCTCAGAATTAATATTTTCGAAAGCAATCCTGATTTGTTTGTGCTTGGCATAATCCACAATAGGACGCAAAAGTTTTATACCTACTTCAAATTGAGGATGCGCTGCAAAATCGGGAGATATATGTACCACGAGAATCGGTACCGAGCAAGCAGCACAATGATCGATACAGCGCGTGAGCAAAGCTGCGTATTTCTCCCCATCCATTTCATTTGACCAAATCGAGCTGCATCCAGGAATAGTTGCATGTGAAGTCTCATAAAGTAAAGTCAACTGCTCTGCCAACTGCCTATGATGAGACATTGCATCAAGATTATCCGCGTATATCTCACCGCTAAAAAAGCCGTCAAAGCCAACGTGTTTGAGCATAGGCAGCAATTCATCGTATTCAAATCCATTAAAGACATCAATGCAAAGACCATATCCAAGCTTCACATAAAACACCTCTTAGTATTGAAAAAATAAAAAGCTCTGCCAAAGGGCAGAGCCAGAATAAGGAGCAGGCAGCGACCTAGTTTTCCGGGCAGTCACCCACCAAGTATCATCGGCGCGACAGAGCTTAACTACCGTGTTCGGA
>CABSMD010000328.1 GCA_902478725.1 uncultured Clostridia bacterium | reverse complement strand
GTGTAATTCCACTACTTCGCTTTGCAGCTTGCCAATTTCAAGCTGTGTCTTGATTTTGTTTTCATTTCCGGCCTTTGCTTTTTCAGCAAGCTCGGCTTTTTCCTTTTCCAGCAGGTCAATGCTTTTCTGATATTTCCGTAGTTGCCCCTCAAACTTTTCCATCTTCGGAAACCACTTTTTGAGCATTTTTAGCACGTTATCACGCTTTTTACTTGCATTGATTGGATTGATTCCTGCCAATTCGTTATCAATCAATGCCGCTTGTTTGGACAGGCTCACGCTCTGCTTAAACAGCCATGTCGGAATATGTTTGCGTCCCGTATCAAAGACCGATTCACCTCTTGCCAAGCCTGGATATTTCTTAACCATATGGGCGTGAAATTCATCCTGCCATTTACTAAGCTGGGTGCGGTTGCCAAGTATATCTTTTGCGGATAGCCGCCCGTCCTCCGTAATAGGCGTAAAGCAAAGGTGCAAATGCGGCGTTTTTTCGTCCATATGTACGACCGCGGAAAAGATATTATCCTTTCCAATCTTATCGGTTATGAAGTCAACGGCTGTCTTGAAAAACTCCTTGATTTCGTCTTGCCTTTTGCCTTTGAAAAAGTCAGGGCTGGCGGTTATGAGCGTATCAACAAACATTGTGCTGTCCTTGCGTGTTCTGCACCCTGCTGTCTTGATCCGATCGTCCACTTCCAGACGATAATATTTTGCTGGTTGAATGATGTGAAAATTGTACTTGCTTTTCTCAATATCAATATTGGGATTGCTTGCGTATTTCTCCTTTTGCCGTTCATGGTGCGCTTCCAGCGCACGACATGAACCGCCTTTGTGTTTCTCAAATCGTAGTATTGCGTATTGCGGCATTCGTTTAATCCTCCTGTTGGTGACGGTTAGAGGGCTGTTTTCAGGGTCGTGAGTACCATACATACCGCCCATCCTGACACATCACCCGTAAACCCTTGTGAAATGGGGCTTTGCAAGCCCCTATTTGTCCGTGTTACCCCTCCGCTTCCTGTCGCTGGCGGTTTTCTGCCGCCTGTGGACTTTAGCGGCGCAAGTTGGGCAGTATTTGGCCCGATTGGAACCGGGGGCAAAAGCCGCCCCGCATTCGGCGCACCGTTTCACGTTCTGCCCCATGATCTCCGCATATAGCGCCTTGTCAACAGGCAATACGGCAGTAACAAACCATCTGCAAATCAGGGAGTAGGAAATGCTCTGAACACAGACGCATTCCTCCCCATCATCAAGGGCAATGCAGTTGCCATTATCGTAGTTACAGCAGGTTTTTCTAATCAGGGCATTGGCCTTGCGGCGCTGCCCCGGCGTCATACGTTTTGCCATTGCTTATCCTCCATTTTTGTGTTTTCGTCGGCCGACTAAGATAAGTGTACACTTTTTTGACCGTCTATCCCGTATATCCGAAAGGTTGGAATTTGGGCAGAAAAAATGGTATTTCCACGTTCTTGGAAATTATGGTATAATAGTTCTGACAGAAAGGGGCGGCGGATATGAATGTAGCTTTGACGATACAAGAAAAATTAAAGGATTTGCGAGTAGAGCGCGGGTTGACGCTGGAGCAGTTGGAAAAACAAACGGGCATTTCTCGCTCTGCTTTAGGACAATATGAAAACGATGAATACAAGGATATTAGCCACACCAGCATTGTCACGCTGGCAAAATTTTATGGCGTATCTGCCGATTACCTGCTGGGACTGACGGAAAATAAAAATCACTCAAACACAGGCCTTGCAGAACTGCATTTGAATGATGAAGTGATAGAACTATTGAGGGACGAAAAAATTAATACCCGACTGCTCTGCGAACTGGCGGCGCACAAGGATTTTGTAAAACTGCTGGCCGACATTGAAATTTATGTGGACGGGATCGCCGCCATGCAGATACAGAACCTGAACAGCACGGCGGATTTGGCACGGGCAGAGATTATGGAACGATACCAGCCCGGTGAGCATGACAGGACGCTTATGGCATTGGAAGCGGCACATATCAACGAGGATTTGTATTTTTGTCAGCGTGTATATGAGAATATGGGCGGTATTCTTCATGACATAAAAGAGGCCCACACAAAAGATAATACCAGCGCGCCTGAAACGTTCGTTGCGTCACAGGTAAAACAGGCGATGGAGAAAGCCGCCGCCGCGAAAGGCAGTACACAGGAAAAACAGCTTGCCGCGCTTTTAGGAATGATGGGGATTGACTATGACAAGCTGTCTATAGAAGAAGTTCGAGTGTTGTTAAAAGCTTTTGGGAAGTCGGAACTTTTGAAAAGCCCGATCAAACAGCGAGGTAAACGCAAAAGGAAATAATCTCAACCTATCCCTCCGCCCTTTCCATTCATGGAAAGGGGACGGCTCAAAGGAATAATTCCCCGTCGCATAACGCCTTAAAGCATAAAGAGCAAAACCTGTCAAGGGCCTGCCGCCAGAGGCGGTGCTTTGCACCCTTGACAGGTTTTGCTCTTTATGCTACTCAATAAACGGCGACGGGGAATATTTATCCTTTATGCTGTGAGAAATAGAAGCGCGTGTCGAAATCACTTCGGGACAGGCTGTCCCGAAGTTAAAGAATTGCATAAACACAGCCTGATACGAAATTGTATCAGGCTGTGTGTCTTATTCCTCACATACCCCGTTAATCGGACTATATCGCGGTACTAAAAACGTATCAAGTATGAATCTTGCCCCGAGTTTCCAGCCCTCAATAAAACGCTCGCGGGTTTCAATGGCAGTGATTTCACTCTGTGCGTTCATGAGTTGGGAAAACAAATGTTGTTCTTCCTGTGC
>CABSMD010000327.1 GCA_902478725.1 uncultured Clostridia bacterium | reverse complement strand
AGTTATAAATGCCGTTGTTTTCATAAAACTCCGCTTCCTGTACTGGTTTGTCCTTCATTACAACAATATAATTAGCATATTCATCATACCAACTATTTTTGCAGAACCAATAGTTTGGCTGAAATTTCCCATCCTCCCATTCTATAGCACGCACAGTAACCGCCTCGCGGGTATTGAGCGTAACAATCTGGGCGTCAAAAAAGGCGGCATATCCGTGGTGAAGCTGTTGTTGTTCTAAAAAAGCAGACAGCCTGTCACGGGCATTGTCAAAGTGAACCGACTTTACAGTTACCAGATTGCCCACGAGCATGACACAGCATAGCAAACCGAGACAGCTTTTGCATACTGTCTGCTTTCTTTTTCCTATAGTTTTTAGATCAATACCGTTGAAGTAACGAACAAGCAAAATTCCAAAAAGAATCGGGAGATAGATAACATACCTTCCGCAAGTGATCCCTGCATTAATATTGGTCGTCAAAAAAACCGCGTAAACAGAAAGAAAACCAACCGCTAAAAACAGGGTAATTCTGTCCGTATCCTTCCTTTGGGCATAACGGCGAAGAGACCGGAAAATGATCCAGAATGCGAGCAGGATTAACGACAGCCTTAACAAATAAAACAATGTTTGGAGGGTAAATATCTTAGTACCAAAAAAATCCGCGTTCAGCATCAAGGTGGGATAGCGCAGGCATAATAGCAATTTATCCATCATGGTGTCGACCTGCGCAAAGGTATTCCAGATCAGCGAATTTTTTTCTGCACCGCCAATCAGCAGGTAAAGCTTTTCCGCGCCTAATCCCACGACCGTACCTATGGCGACGGAAGCGCCCAGCCTCATTGGATTTTTTACTCCTGTTGTCAGACAGACGATCAAAATCGGAAGGGTAATCGTCAATATTCCTAGGCTGTGTCCACACACCGCTAAAAAAGTAAACAACCCCGTCAGAATATAATCTCTCAGCTTCAACTTCTCTGCCGCTTTGTCCGCAAAATAAACAGCCAATATCACCCAAACATAAACCCCAGTATGCACTCTTGCATTATCTATGGCGTAATTGGTGGGGATGATGGCTATAGCGGCAAACAGCAGGTAACTCCAGAGCGACCTTTTGCCGTTTTTGTCTTTGAGCAACAAAAAGGAGGCTGTTACCAGCGCCACATACATCAATGTAATGGCCAAAAAGGCCGCGCGTTCGTCCACACCAAAAATTGATGCACCTATTAGGAAATAGGGCATATCGGTCGTAATAAAGGTAATACCAGTCAGCTGCCAATCAGTCAAAAAGAAATTTCCATGCAGGATATCTTTTGCTTCCAGCAGCATACAGGCCGTATCTGAGTTACAAGGCAAGTCTGAAACCCTGTAATAAATATAACAAAAATAGAGGATCACAGAACAGATAAGCGCGAACGGAGGAAGTATCTTTTTCCATCTATCCATATCTATCTTCACAACTCCACAATGTCATTTTTTTATCTTGCCGAAGCTGTACTTTATGATACAGTAAATGGCGCGTAGTCCATCCGCTACGCCAATCTTCTTTCCCTCTTCCGATGTTCTGGGATAGTAGGAGATCGGTACCTCCTTAATATCAATCCCCATTCTGGCAACCTTGGCGGTAATCTCCGGGTCGGCGCCAAACCGTTCCTCCTGAATCGTGATCGATTGGATCACTTCCCGCTTAAACGCCTTATAGCAGGTCTCCATATCGGTCAGCTTCCGTCCGTTGCACAGATTGAAAAACAGGGTCAAGAATTTGTTTGCGAGTCGGTTTGCCAAATACCCTTTGGCCTTGGCCTCTAAAAAACGAGATCCATAAACCACTTCTGCTTCCCCGTCGAAAATCGGCTGAACCACAAGGGGATACTCCATCGGGTCATATTCCAGATCCGCATCCTGAATAATCACCACATCCCCAGTCGCCTCCCGAAAGCCCGCCCGCAGCGCAGCGCCTTTGCCCATATTTTTCGGCTGATAAATAATTTTGCTCACCAGAGGAGCCACCTCTGACGCAAGGTACTCCCTTGTTCCGTCAGTAGAAAAATCATCCACCACAATGATCTCCTTGTCAGGGATAGGAGCTGATAAAACCTTTTGCAGTATATCATTGAAGTGTGCTCTTTCATTATAACACGGAATAACGATACTTAACGTATTCATTTTAATACCCCTCATCGCTTATTCAATTTCGTAGAAATATCATAATCATAAACCAATATCCTGTAATTCTCAAAAGTCAATACCCTATCTGGCTCTCCAAAAGCCAAGCTGGCTTCACTCTGACTGATTCCATCTTTGAATCCAAAATCCAACCGGGTTGTTACCACATTATGTTGTTTAAAAAATTCACCTTCCTCTTTCGCTTCACGGTCCCGCAAAATTAGAAAATTTGCATACTCATCATACCAACTATTTTGGCAGAACCAATACTGTGGTTGCAGCCCTTTTGCATCGCTCTCGATCGCCCTAACCTTTACCTGCTCCTGTGATAAAACGGTTACAATAGACGCATCCCAAAACGTAGCATATCCGTTCGTTAAAGACTCTTCCTGTAAAAATTCAGTGAGTCGGTTAAAGACGGTATGCGAGCTTGGTGGAGTTTTGCCAAAATAACATGCACCCAACATTGCGACTGACAAAATGCCGATTAGCAGATTGACCGGAACTCTGTTTTCATAAATCTTTTTCCCATAAATATTCTTCTCCCTACAATATAGGACAACAAGAATCGCTGCTACCGTTGGAAAGTACAAAATATAACGCGCCGAAGTGAGTGAGGGACCGAACTCAGTCAGTAACATAAAA
>CABSMD010000326.1 GCA_902478725.1 uncultured Clostridia bacterium | reverse complement strand
GTTTTGGATGACGCCGGAAAGATCGACGCCGGAAAACTCCACGCTTTTGTGTTTGACCAAATGCAGAATGGGTACTATGCCATTGGGGAAAAGGTCGGTCAGGCATGGCACAGCGGCGCAGACCTGATGAGAAAATAAGCGCGGGGTATGAGAAATGAGTAAAAAAATTGTTATTTTAAACGGAAGCCCTCGCAAAACGGGAAATACTTCCGCCCTCGTTAAAGCGTTTACGGAAGGGGCAGAAAGCGCCGGCAATACAGTAACCGAGTTTTTCTTGGACAGAATGGATATTCATGGCTGTAAAGGCTGCTTTGGCGGACACAGCAGTAAGGAATGTCCCTGTGTTCAGAAAGATGATATGGCGCAGATCTATCCCGCAGTAAAAGAGTGCGACGTGGTTGTGCTGGCCAGTCCGCTGTACTATTGGACGATGAGCGGACAGCTTAGAACAGCCCTTGACCGTCTGTTTGCTTTGGAGGAAGGAGACGGGAACCTCCTCAGAGGAAATGGGAAATCGTCTGCCCTTTTGATGGCGGCAGAAGGCCACGGATTTGATGACGCCGTACTTTACTATGACCACCTGCTGGAACACCTGCGGTGGAAAAATCTCGGTCATGTCTTGGCCGGAGGCAATATGGAAGCTGGCGATATCAAAGGAAAGACAGAAATCGGGCAAGCCTATGCGCTTGGAAAATCCATTCAATAATTTATCAGAAAGGACGGATTACAATGAAACAAATTACTTTGCCTAAGGCTTCCGGGCTGACTTCACCTAACCCGGTAGCAGTGGTATGCACCCAAAAGCCGGATGGCTCTACCAATCTCGCCACGGTATCTTGGTGGACGTATCTCTCCTACAATCCAAGTATGATTGCTTACGCCATGGCAAAGACCTCCTACAGCGGCGAAATGGTGCGGAATAATAAGAAGGTCATTCTGACTGTCCCTGGTGCAGAGATTGCGGACGCCGTGCTCGGCTGCGGCAGCACCACCGGCCGCAATACAGATAAGGTTTCCAAATTCAATATAGAGCTTGCCGAAGTGGAGGGCAGCTCTATCAAAATCCCCGCTCACAGCCGTGTTGCCATTGTTTGTAATCTGAAGGAGTACCACGAAGTGGGCGACCATTACCTGTATATCTGTGATGTAGAACAAGTTTATGGGGATGAAGCGGAAGAAGCTCTGTTTGCGTGGAACGGTTATTCCCAGCTTCGCCCGGCGAAATAAAAGAAGGCTTGGAACGGACTTTTTACAACTTGCGGCGACCGCTATTCTGTCCGTTCCTTTTCTGACGTCCGATTGAGCCGGGGAAAATGGATGTGAGCATTGTCTGCACACACATGACACTGGGCATGGAAGCTGGGGATTGGCTCTGTATGGGTGCGGCGCTTTGACGCAAGGCAAATGGCAAAGGCATTTGATCTGCCCGGACACATAACGCCTATCTGTCTGCTGCCGATTGGCGCCCCAGCAAAGACGCCGTGCCCTATGCAGAATGGCATAACACATACCGCCGTTAAGTGAAATGGTGGAAGAACGCTAAACAACAGAAATTTGATATGCGCTATCGGAACCGTTAGGCTATGATCACGATCTCATTATTTATAAACAAGAGCATAATTGAGAGAAAATGGGGCAATGCAAAACTGAACGACTATGCAGAAATCCTGCGCGCTGCATAGTTGTTACGGATGGCAGCGCACAAGGCGAAGGCGAGAGGATGAAACCAGCGTCCCATGATAAGCTGCCATCAACGGCGCTCCCATTCAGCCCCTTTTTGATGGTGCAACACAGGCTGGTCCAGCCGATTCCAAGGCTCGTGCCGATATGTTAGATGTGGTAAACGATGCTGTGGTTATCCGCGTCACTCTGGAAAACTAATTTGGGGCAGACTATGTGGATTTTATGCCATGAAGAAGGATCAGAACGGCTGGAAGATTATGGTGCTGCAATTTGTATGATTGCAGCGCCATGGCAATTGTTTTTACATATTATAAGGGTTAGAGGGAGAAAGGGAATAGAAATAAAATGGGTAATAAGGCCTAATGCTATCTCCCACGCCGAAGTCAATGCTGAACGGTGTTCTTGTGTTTTTGATACGAGCAACCATCAATGCGCGATCCCGGCATATTTTTTGGCGACAGCAATAGGCACAATCCCCTTTATTTCGAAAATTACAAAATCAGTGCCCGTGGGAACAGCTGTGATTTGTTTCAAAACAAATTTTAACTGTTCTGGCGTATTCGGTACTTGCCGAAGTAAAAAGTCTACATCCACTGTAACTTTGCTGTCGAAGCTGGTAAGCGAATAGAGAAACAAGCCGCCTTTTAGCACAAGGTTTTCGGCATATTTGGATTGCTCCAAACGACAGAAAAATTCTGCTGGCAAAAAAGCTACAGGCAGAGCCGATCGCTTCTTCCGCTTTCGACGGCTTTATTTTTAGCCGCGTAAGCATAGAAGCGGCAACATCAGCCCCCAGCAGCACCGCCATTACATCCATCAGCTTTTTGTAAACGTGCATTTTTTTTCATATCTCAAAAGACTGCTCAGGTTCTTCTTTCCATCGGCAGTATAGACATTGAGCGGCCTGTTAAATATTTCGTTGCTCAATTTTGTACGATATTTAAAACAATCGCAAATGATGCGTTCACGATCATAAACAGCAAGCTTGTACTGTTAAAATTTTTGCCTATCTTTCCGATTTCAAACTGAGTAGACCGCAAAAAATATACTTTTATAACAAGAAAGTCAATCTTCGGTTTTGTTCATAAAAATGTTCGTGGAACAGCCATCGCCCACTGTCTTGGTGCGAAATCTCTATGGCCGTAGTAAAACAGCGCTGCTTCTACA
>CABSMD010000325.1 GCA_902478725.1 uncultured Clostridia bacterium | reverse complement strand
ACATGGCGAACGATGTTTGTGGCGTTTCTCGGTTTGGTACATAAAGTCTATGCCTGTGGGATGTTGGCCGGGCTTGTGATCTCCACCACCAAGGTGGGTGAGTTTCTCTCCGCTATGGCGCGCCTGCACATTCCGAAAAAACTGACAATCCCCATCGCTGTTATGCTGCGGTATCTGCCCACCATCCGGGAGGACTGGCATTATATCAAGGATGCCATGCGCTTGCGGGATGTTTCACCGACGCTTTGGGGCTTTCTGAAAGCACCTGCCATGACGATCACCTGCATCTATGTGCCGCTTTTAACGGCGGCAAGCAAGGCAGCGGACGAGCTGTCTATCGCCTCCGTGACGCGGGGCATCGAAAATCCGAAGCCCCGCACCTGCCTTATAAACATTCAGATGCAGTGGGCAGATCTTCTCGCGCTGGTTCTATTCGCGGCGTTTCTTGTTATGGAGATCGTATGGAAGGCGGTGGGTGTATGATCGAATTTCAAAATGTGTCGTTTTCTTATCCCGATAGCGCAGATGGCGGACTCAAAAATATCAACCTTACTATCCCGGACGGGCAATGCGTCCTGCTGTGCGGACGCTCCGGCTGCGGAAAGACCACTCTCACACGGCTTATCAACGGGCTGATCCCGCAATTCTTTGATGGAAATTTAAGTGGAGAAATCCTGCTTGACGGAGAAAACCTCGCCGACCTGCCGATGTACCGCATTGCGGAGAAAGTCGGCAGTGTGTTCCAGAATCCGCAGACGCAGTTTTTCAATGTGGACACAGACAGCGAGATTGCGTTCGGTATGGAGAACGAAGCCGTCCCGCAGGAGCAGATGGAACGGCGTGTTACGGAAACCGCAAAGGCACTGCACATCGAAAACCTGCTCGGCCGCAATATTTTTGCCCTCTCCGGCGGCGAAAAGCAGAAGATCGCGTTTGCGTCGGTCTATGCCATGAACCCGGAGGTCTATCTGCTGGATGAGCCGTCATCCAATCTGGATATGACGGCAATCGGCGAACTGCGCGATCATCTACAGCTTATCAAGTCGCAGGGCAAGACCGTGATCATTGCGGAGCACCGGCTGTACTACCTCACGAATGTGGCAGACCGCATCATCTACCTTGAAAACGGAAGAATTGCAGGCGATTTCACGCCGGAGCAGTTCCGTATGCTGTCTGCGGAGGAGCGACAGAGCATGGGACTGCGAGCAACAGACCTGCGAGAGGGAAAGCCGGTGTGTGCTGTCGTAGCAAGTCGGTCACCGGTGCTGGAACTTCAAAATGTGTCTCTGGCTTACAAAAAACAGCCTGTGTTAAGCAATGTTTCCTTGCAAGCTGCATCCGGCGACATCATCGCCGTTGTCGGACACAACGGTGCCGGGAAAACAACATTCTCCCGCGCGCTCTGCGGTCTGCACAAGGAAGCATCCGGCTCATATCTGTGGAACGGAAGGCCGCAGAAGCCGAAGGAGCGCATGAAGCGTTCCTATATGGTCATGCAGGATGTGAACTATCAGCTTTTTGCCGAGAGCGTGGAGGCAGAGTGTACCTTCGGCATCAAAAATCCCGACACGAAACTTGCGGAACAGACGCTTCAAGAATTGGGGCTTGCTCTTTTCCGGGAACGCCATCCAAATACGCTTTCGGGAGGTCAGAAGCAGCGTCTTGCGGCTGCAAGTTCCATGATCTGCGGCAAGGAGCTGCTTGTGTTCGACGAACCGACAAGCGGTCTGGACTATGACAGCATGGTGCGGCTTTCGGCGCTGATCCGGCGTCTTTCCGATATAGGCAAGGTCATTTTCATTGTCACGCACGACTACGAATTTGTCTGCCGCACCTGCACGAGAGTGCTGCATTTGGACGGCGGTGAAATACGGGACGATTTTTCCATAACAGAAGCACTGCTCCAGACCGTGAAAAAGATCTTCGATGTGAGGTGAGAAATGTGAAAAAAGAAAAAAGTACCTTCGGCTGGGTCTTTGACTTTGCCGGACAGAAAAAATCCGGCTACATCGCAAGCGTGATCTTTGCCGTCATCGGTGCGGCGTTTCAGATCCTGCCGTTCTTTGTGATGGCAAGGGTCATTGGCAAGTTATTGACCGGAAACAAAGACCTCGCAAGCTATTTGATTGACTGTGTAGTAATGGCTGCATTCTGGCTTTTCAGGGTGCTGTTTCATTCGCTGTCCACAGCGCAGTCCCACAAAGCGACCTTCACCGTGCTGGGCAATATCCGAACACAGGGACTTGCGAAACTGACAAAAATGCCGCTGGGGAATGTACAAAGCCGTGGTTCCGGTGAACTCAAAAATATTCTCGTGGAGCGGGTGGACAGCATTGAACCGACGCTTGCGCACGCCATTCCGGAGATGAGCAGCAACGCCGCAGTCGCCCTGGCAACCCTGGTTTATCTGTTTGTCATCGACTGGCGTATGGCGCTTGTATCACTCATCACATTCCCGCTCGGTATGGTTTTCTTCATGCTCATGATGGCGGGCTATAATAAGAATTACGCCCGCACCATCGCGGCTACCAACACTCTGAACGATACGGCGGTGGAATACATCGGCGGCATCGAGGTCATTAAAGTGTTCGGCAAGGCGAAAAGCAGCTATGAAAAGTTTGTTTCTGCCGCCAAGGAGTGTGCGCAGAGCTACATAGACTGGATGAACCAGAGCAACTTCTTTTTCACCTTTGCCATGAACATTATGCCGGCGACGCTCCTGAGCGTGTTGCCCATTGGCGGGCTGCTGCTGAAAAACGGAACGCTGACGCCGGAAAAATTCATTATCATTATCATCCTTTCTATGGGTCTTATTACGCCTATCATCGGCTGCATGAAGTTCACCGAGGAT
>CABSMD010000324.1 GCA_902478725.1 uncultured Clostridia bacterium | reverse complement strand
AAGTATGGGAACTATATATCCGGCTACTATGCGGATCCTAGCAAAGCATTTTCATTATCGTCTTTATTGTTTGTAGGTTTCTTCTTTGTCTATTTGTTTACGGACTCCAAAGAGGATGATCATTGGTTCAATATTTTTAGAAATTTACATTTCGTAGGATCCATAGCTATTGTGATTGGTTTCTCTATACCACTAGGTCAGAGAGTTTCTGCATTGTTTTATGTGCTTAATTTTCTTAGTATACCGTACTATCTTGAATACTATATTACAGAAAAAAATAAAATCTTTGTAAAGATATTATATTTCTCTTTTTGTTTTTTCATGTTCCTGCACGCATTGGCGGTTAATGGAAATGGTGTTCTACCATATAATTTCGCTATATAATATTAGCTAACGTAGACGTTAATTGCAATGCTTTTAAATTAAGAAACAGGGAACTTAGCTGCAATAGAAGATTTTGTCGCAATGTTTTTTCTAAATAAAGCTTGAATGATACTATAGGAGTGAGTATTCATGTCGTATGAACCAGATCGAAGCAAATCGCGTATTATATGGGTTGATATTGCTCGCGCAGTGGCCATGGTGCTTGTTTTTACCGGGCATCTCGGTGCGAGCTGGTTTCCGCAGTTGGAACCATTGCTGACTGCCATATATACCTTCCACATGCCCTTGTTCTTCTTACTGAGCGGATTGTTCTTCAAACCGACTGTCAATCTGTTGAATTTGATCATTAAGCGAGCAAAGACCTTGCTTATCCCTTACTATTTATTCTCAGTATTCGCATTGGTATCTCCTATAGTGAAATTACTCCGACCGTCATTGTATGAATCTGCTGGAAAATCTGCTGATTCCAATCCTCTGAGCGCGATTATCGCCATTGTATTTGCACAGGGCAATGCTGGATTATGGTTCTTGTGGTCATTGTTCGTAGCCATACCTTGTCTATGGCTTACAGTGCGAGTCGTGCGATCCAATAAATTGGTGTTGGCTGCAGTCCTTTTGGTGTATCTCATCATCGATTTCTTCCTCAAGGGTACTTCTGTGGTGGCAATGCTTCCTTTCCAGCTTGGGAAAATCTTTGAGGCCACTGCGTATGTAGGATTTGGATATCTCATTGCTCAGGCATGTGACATTCGGAAATGGGATCGGCTGAACTTCAGCCACAAACTTGGCGCATTTTTGGTTTTCACTGTAGCGTTTCTGATTTTGGAACATTTCTTTGCATCACAGCCTGTAGCTACAGGTGCGATGCTTGCTACGCTTGCACTGTTTACCACGTTCTTTGGCATGGCGATGGCTATCGCTTTCAGCCTGTTGTTGCCAGAAGCGCGTTGCTTCGCCACAATCGGTCGGGACAGTCTGGTTTTTTACGCCTTGAATGATCTTGCTCTTAAGATGGTCAAGTTTGTTTTGTTCTCCGCTGTTGGTATTCCTGTGGCTTCTTTGCCGTTGGGAGGACAGCTTCTCGTTGGATTCTTAACAATTATCGTTGCGATTGCTGTCTGCTATGTTCTTGACATCTTTATTCAGCATCATATGCGGTGGGCTATTGGCGATTTCGGTTCAGTCCGTCATGCCTAATTGAATTCGGAGAGCATTTTGCTACTCCGAATTTATCAAATTGATATTTAGAGGTGACTATTAGTTATGTCGTTACAGTCAGATAACTGTAACGACATAACTAATAGTCTCCTTTGTACTCCGATTATATGGAATCATTCTGAGAAGAATTGGAATGGCATATCATTAAGGGTAGGGGGGCTGCGGACGTTTTTTTTGGAGACTGGACGAAAGGATTATCGTATGTCCGGTCCCGAGGAACGACGGCGCGCGGTGGACTTGTACTCCGCCACGCCGATGACCACGGCCCAGGTGGTCGAGCACCTGGGTCATCCGACCAGGCAGTGCCTGGAACGCCGGCCGGCAAAGGATCCCCCGGGCATGCCGGCCATATGGACAGACCCATCATCCTAATGGAGACGCAAACGAAGGCAATCGAACCGGTGCCGGGCGGCATGTGGCAGAAGCGGGCCGCCGAACTGCTCGGCGCGGGCGTCGGCGCGGTCAATCACTGGGTCAGGACGTATCGTGAGGGCGGTATGGCCGCGTTGCGGCCCGAAAACAGGGACGCCGGCCAGGCCGACAAGCCAGCGGTGCGACGGGATCGGGACGCCGGCGACGCTGAGGCCCCGCGCCGCAGGGTCGAGGAGCCGGAACTGGGGAACGCGTTGATGCGGGAGGTGGTGAAGGCTCGCAGAAAAAGACCCAAGCGCTGACCTGCGGCGCCTGTCGGACAGGGAGAAGACGCTTCCGGTCGACCGTCTGAGGCCGGAGTATTCACCCGGCTCGATGACATGCTTTGTTTTTGTTCAATAGGAAGTTGAGGTTTTAGTCACGAAGGTTTTTCGGGTTTAGGCGGAAAGGCATGCCGACCACCCGTGGGCCTTAGCCTGATGGTGCTTCTAGTTCCATTCGGGAAAGGTCCGGAAAGGCAATGATCAGCATGCCCCAGATACAGTCTATCCGTTCGCGTCGCAGGAACGGTGAGTCCATCGCCTCGATAGCGCGCAGCGAGAGGGTCAGCGAGCCGACCGTGCGCAAGTATCTGAGGGTCGACGGCCTATCGGCCAGGCCGCCCGTGAGGCGACGTCGTGGTTCGGTGATCGACGAGTGGCTGCCCATGATCGAGGGCATGCTCGCCGAGGACCGGGAGACCTGGCGCAAGCAGCGGCATACCGCGACCCGCATCCATGAGCGGTTGCGCGACGGGTACGGGGCCGGGGTGTCGTTGTCGACGGTGTGTTTTGCTTCAATGTTTGTTCGACAGGTTCGGCAGTGTTTTTCCGCAGTGTGG
>CABSMD010000323.1 GCA_902478725.1 uncultured Clostridia bacterium | reverse complement strand
GCACCACATGGCGACAAAAGAGACCGGCGACGCCATTCACACGGTGCGCGCGCAGCATGATCTGATGCGCGAATTTTACGGCGAAGAATTCCCCGTGAACAGTGCACACCATCAGGCCGCAGGTAAGCTCGGCGCGGGACTTATCCCCCTGTGCGTCAGCGACGACGGCATCAACGAGGGCTTTATCCATAAAAACGGCAAGGTGATCGGCGTGCAGTTTCACCCGGAGCGCATCGGCTTTGCGCACCGCCGCCCCGATTCTGTGAACGGCGAAAAGCTGTTTCGCTATTTTCTGAGTCTGATTTAAAGCCGCTTTCCTCTATTTTCCGCTTCCGCATAAAATTGTGAAAAAACTGCTTGCTTTTTTCCCGGGCATCGTGTATAATAAATTCGTTATCCGGGTGTAGCGCAGTTTTGGTAGCGCGCTTGAATGGGGTTCAAGAGGCCGCAGGTTCAACTCCTGTCACTCGGACCATATCGAGTGTTCATAAGGGATTTGACTTATGGACACTCTTTTTGTTTTATCATATAATTTTTATGTACGGGCAAGGGTAACACCTTGCTCTTTTTTATGCCGTAAATTGCTCGGTTATATACTCTACGGCAACCCCTTTGCGTGTATCCGCAATATGGGTTTGTTTTGTGGTGTTCGGCAATTCGATATATCCGATAAAACGGTAATATATAACGATTCGTTGCGTTCGACTTTTGCCTGTACCCTCTGTTTCAAAAATATCGATATGGTCAATCAGTTCTCGAAGCAGCGGCGATGTCAGATTATCCATTTGCATAAACCTGCGAATTGCCGATATGAATTTTCCATATTCCGAATTGGTGTTTTTCAACTCTTCGATTTTGTGTCGAGTATCCGCAATTTTGGCTTTTAAGTCCATACGCTCTTTTTCGTATTTATGAGATAACTCAACAAACCACTCATCACTGACTTTTCCGATTACATTATCCTCATATAGCTTTTCATAAAGTTGCGATACCGTACTGCTGCGAGCAATAGCTTTTTGCAGTTCCGACTCTAAAAATTTTTTGTCTTTTTCTCTTTCTTCGTCATTTTTCCGCAAAAGCAGTTGTGCAAAATATGACTCGTCAATTTCCAACATTTCAACAAGTCGCCTTAATTCAAGTTTTACAACTTCTTCAAGGGCGTCTGCTCTGACATAATGTCTCCCGGGACAATTTCCACGATAATCAACTTTGTTGTCGGAACAAGTGAAATAGTGAATTTCTTTATTCGAGGTGCTTGTGTGGTATCTCATTTTACTGTGGCAATCTCCGCAATATATCAATCCGTTAAATATACTCCGTTCGCCATTTTCTTTTTTCGGAGCCCGACGCTTTGTTTTTGAAAAAAACTTCTGTACGGTTTCAAATGTTTCTCGGTCGATTATCGGCTCATTAACATTCTTGAATACAGCCCAATTTTCTTTTGAGTTTTCATATCTTGTTTTGTTTTTAAATGACTTGGAATATGTTTTGAAATTGATAATATCTCCGCAATACTCTTGTTGAGAAAGAATTTTTTGAATAGTTGTCTTACACCATTTGTACGGATTGGTTTGTGTTTTCTTTCCGCCTCTGTTCAGTCCTTTTGACCGCCAATAAGCCATAGGTATAAGCACTTCGTTTTCCTGCAATTCTCTTGCAATGGTTTCGTTGCCTTTACCGTCGAGGCACATTTTGAATATGCTTTTCACAACGGTTGCGGCTTCCGGGTCAATTATCCATTTCTTTTTGTTTTCCGGTGACTTCATATATCCGTAAGGCGGTTGCGATAACGGCTCTCCCATACTGCCTCTGAGCCTGTGGGATGAACGAATCTTTTTTGAAATATCTCTTGCATACATTTCGTTTAAGATATTCTTGAACGGTGCAATTTCGCTTTCTCCCTCATCGCTGTCAATGGCATCGTTCACGGCAATAAAACGAATATTATGTTCGGGAAAATAGCTGTCGGTATAATTACCTACCGAAACATAATCACGGCCCAGGCGGGATAAATCTTTAACCATTACGGCAGAAACAAGTCCGATTTCAATATCGTCGATAAGCTGTTGAAATCCGGGACGGTTGAAATTTGTTCCGGTATATCCGTCATCCACATAATATTTTGTATCCGTTAAACCCATTTCTTTTGCTTTTTGTGATAACAGCTTCTTTTGATTGCCTATGGAGTTACTCTCGCTTTCCGTTCCGTCATCACGGGACAAACGACAATAAAGAGCCGTTATCCCTATTTGGTTTTTGTTTTTCGACTGCATTTAATCCTCCTTTCCGACAGTCGAACAATCATATTCATCTGTCATTTTATCATTGATGCTGTCAACAGACAATTCTGCGAAATCGCTCGTGAGATATTTTTTCAATCTGTTATTCAAATGGTTGCTGTCGCTATATTTTTTAATGTTAAAATCCTCAAATTTACCGCAAACGATATATCTTACTCCGTTTATCATATATTCGCCTGTACCCAAGCTGAAATTTACTATTTGCTTTTTCATATCATCTCTCCCTCTCACGCTGTCGGATTAAATATTTTCTGTAATGCTCGCAAGCTTTAATTATGAAATCTTCGGTCTTTTGTTTATCCATACCCTTTGGCAAAACATCACGAAGCTTGTCGGCAGATATTCGCACTTGCTCCTTTTGATTTGGCTTTTCTTCATTGAGAACGGCGAAAACCGTATCGACGAAAAAGTTACTGTCTTTACTGAATTTTCTTAATCGCTGTGCCTGCGATAATGACGGTGTTGCGTCGGTAAATTCTATTTGTTCAAGCAATATTTGCTGTTCATATTCCGACAGATATGAAATTTCCACCGCAGGAGTAAAGGCTATCCTTTCC
>CABSMD010000322.1 GCA_902478725.1 uncultured Clostridia bacterium | reverse complement strand
GCTCGGCGGAGTTTTAAATCACACTTGCCACGGGGCAAAGCGGCGTGGCGGCTTGGCATTTCACAATAATCGGGGGTAGTTTTCTATGGTTGGTATCATTATTATCGGCGCGCTGGTGGTCGTGTGTATCTATTACACGATCCATTCCAAAAACCTTTTGATGGCGCGGTACAACACTTCCAAGGGCAACATGGAAAAGGCGCTGGCCAATTATCAAAAGCAGTATGAAAAAAAGCCGAACAAGATCATGGCGTTGAATTATGGTTACCTCTTGCTGCGCAATGGGCAGTATGAAAAGGCGGGCGAGATTTTAGGCAGCATTGAGTCGATGAAAAAGGTCACCGAAAGTGACAAGCTCCAGGTGCAGATGCTGCTGGGGTTGGTCAAATGGAAAACAGGACATTTGGACGAGGCGATTGCAGTCTATGAAGGGCTGATGAAGGACACTATCACCACCAATATATATGCCAATCTCGGCTTTTTGTACATCATAAAGGGCGACTACCAAAAGGCGCTTTCGTTTAATAGGGAAGCTTATGAGTACAACGATGATAATCCGGTGATCCTGGATAATCTGGGCGAGACATACTACCGGCTGGGACAGTATGACGAGGCGGAAGAGTATCTATCGAAGGCAATCCACTCCCAGCGTGCGATTGCGGAAAATTATTACCACTACGCCCTGGTTCAGATCGCCAAAGGAGACGAGGACGCTGCACTGGATTACCTCAAAAAGGCGGCGAAGATGAACATCAATACCCTCTCCGGTATTACGAGGTCTGATGTTGTTAAGGCGATTGCGAAATTGGAGGGCAGGGATGGAGAACAAGAATAGCTTTGAGGATTACGGTTTTGCCAAGATCGATTACGGCAGGCAGGCGCGCAGCGGGTTTCCCGAAGCGGTATTATGCGAGGGAAAGACTATTGAGCAGGTGACCGGTATTATAAAACGCATGAAACAGCGCGGTGTACAGCGGATTTTAGCCACCCGCGCGGCAGCAGACGTGTTTGAGGCGGTCAAAAATGTGGCGCCCGATGCGGTCTACAACGAGCTTGGCAGAACGATTGTTTGTCAGATGGATAATCAAATCCTCTATCAAGGGAAAATACTTGTCATGACGGCCGGTACGTCGGATATTCCAGTGGCGGAGGAGGCGGCGGTCACTGCCGAGGTGTTCGGAAGCACGGTAAACCGGCTGTATGACGTCGGCGTTGCTGGATTACAGCGGCTGTTGAGTAATCTTGACGTGCTGGAGGAAGCGGACATTCTCATCGTAGCGGCGGGTATGGACGGCGCGCTGGCAAGCGTCACGGCGGGGCTTACGGACAAGCCAGTGATTGCCGTGCCGACCAGTGTGGGGTATGGCGCATCGTTCGGCGGGGTATCGGCCCTTTTGGCGATGCTGAACAACTGCGCGGGCGGCGTGAGCGTGATGAATATAGACAACGGCTTTGGGGCGGGCCTGTTTGCCAGCAGGATAAACCGGTTGCTCAGCCAGAAAAAGGATGTGTAGGCTATGAAAATACTTTATTTGGACTGTTTCAACGGCATCAGTGGGGATATGACGGTGGGGGCATTGTTGGATCTGGGCATCGACCGTGACATCTTTGCGGAACAGCTGGCAAAGCTTAATCTGCCGGGCTACCAATATGAAATACATAATGTGAACAAGCTGGGGATTGCGGCACTGCATTTTGATGTGAAGACGGAAGCAGAGGAGGGGCATGGGCGGCATCTTTCCGAAATTGTCGGGATGATCTCGGACAGCACCCTGTCTGAGCGCGCCAAGACGCTGAGCATTTCGATGTTTGAACGGCTGGCCCAGGCGGAGGCGAAGGTACACGGCACCACGCCGGACAAGGTGCATTTTCACGAGGTGGGCGCGGTCGATTCGATCGTGGACATCGTGAGCACCGCCATCTGTATCGACCTGCTTTCACCGGACATAATCTATTGCTCGGCCATTTCCGACGGCACGGGCTTTACCACATGCGCGCACGGCCGGATACCCATTCCGGTTCCAGCGGTGATGGAGCTGTTCTCCGGCACGGAGGCGAAGCTGGTGCAGACTGAGATACCCTATGAGCTGGTAACCCCTACCGGCGCGGTAATCGCCACGACATTTGCCCAGAAGTTTGGTAAAATGCCTGAAATGTCGGTTTCGTTCACCGGCTATGGCGCGGGGACGCGGGATATGGAAACACCAAACGTCCTGCGCGTGTTCTACGGTGAGGCGAGCGATGAACAACAGACGCGGGACGAGGTTTTGGTACTGGAAACCAATATGGATGATGTGACGGGTGAGATACTGGGCTATGCCTCTGAGAAACTGTTTGAGGCGGGTGCGCTGGATGTATCCTTCACCAGTATCTTTATGAAGAAAAACCGGCCTGCCTACCAGATGAGTGTACTTTGCTATGAGGCGGATTTTGAAATCATGCGGGATATTATTTTTAAGGAAACCACCACAATCGGCCTGCGGTATTATCGCGCGAATCGCATCTGTATGCAGCGGGAAACCATGAAGATGGCGACTGAGTTCGGGATTGCAGACGTGAAAGTGTCCAAATATGACAGCATTGTAAAGTCGAAGCCGGAGTTCGACAGTGCAAAACGGCTCGCAGAAAGCTCGGGTGCGCCGCTTCGCCATGTGTATGACGATGTGACGGGGCAGACCTTTAACAAGGTGGACAGATGGTAGCAGAGCAGATGATAATTGGGAATGTTGTGATAAAAAACAATCTTTTCTTAGCGCCAATGGCAGGGGTATGTGACTTGCCATTTCGTCTTATCTGCCGCCGCTACGGCGCGGGGCTGACCTATTCGGAAATGGTAAGCGCTAAGGCGCTGCATTACGGCGACGA
>CABSMD010000321.1 GCA_902478725.1 uncultured Clostridia bacterium | reverse complement strand
CCGCCCCCACCGCCGTACACCGGCAGGATAACGGTAAGACGTATCGCATTATTCGCTCCTTTGTCCACCCCAAGCATGATGGCATAAAGCTCATCTGATACTTCTTTTAAATCATAGCAACCGGTTACTGTTGCAGCAAGCAGAATGGTTAAAAGCAGTATGGCTATTATTTTAAGTTTCCTTTTTTGCAAGCTGCCCACCTCTTTTCCTTTTCAGCAATGCGATCAGCCACACCAAAATGGGTACGCCGAAGATTAGGATGCTGCTATATTGCCGGATGGCTATAATGAATGTGGTAATGACCTCGGTCGCGGACTGTGGTAGCATCGCCACAGCAAACACGATAACAAAAGTAGGAAGCAGAATCTGCCTCTTGTCCTTGATTTGAAACAATGTAGCATAAAGGTGTGTGGAAAGGTAAAACCAGATACAGATCGCTATGGCGGACGCAATAACCATAATTAGGAAAAATATGGATTCCATTCGCTGGAAAAACTGATTGAAATACGCATTTTTCACAATCTCAATGATGCCGGATATCTTTCTGCCGCCGGTTTCATAATTGAATACCAGCAGGTAACACAGCATGGATACAAAGATAAAAGCACCGCTTAACAGAAGGCTAATTGTTCCCGCACGCTTGACGCTTTTGGTTCCGCCGACTTCCCGCACCAGCAAGAACAGTAAAAAGATATCCTCAAACAACGAAGTCCGTAATAAGGAGTAAGAAAAAATGTTTTGCAGGCCATAACCGCCATAGGGCTTTAGATTGTTTAAATCGTACTGCTTGATGCCCAGCAGAAAGATGGCAACCACACCCAATAAAATAAAGCTCAGGAAAAATTCAGATAATTTGCTGACACCATACAATCCGTTATAGGTCACCAGCACCGCCGCGATCAGAAATACAAAGAGAAATACCGCAAGCGGCGTGAGGGGAAAATTATACACCTTGATGATCTTGATTACCTCACGAACGTTGATCGCAATATACAGTAAGAAATAAAGGTAGAATAAAAAGCCCAATACGCCTCCCGCAATACGCCCAATCACTTCCTGAAAAATTTCAATGATATTTTTCCTCTCATACATACGAAACAGGTTTAAGATGATGTAAAAGAACACTCCCGCAAACAGGCAGGAAAGCGCACTAGCATACCAGGCCGCGCTTCCCTCAAGCCGTATGGTATCCGGCAGGATGGTATAAAACATCTTGGTTATGATCGCGATCGAGGTAATGCTGACAGTTTCTTTCCACCCCAACTCGACCGACCGGTTCATCTCTCCCTGTGTCATTTCTGATCCCCCCTGTCATTGCTCTTGGGTTTCTTTTTTAAAATCCAACGCCTGGATATTT
This sequence comes from uncultured Clostridia bacterium, assembly GCA_902478725.1. GTDB lineage: Bacteria > Bacillota > Clostridia > HGM11514 > HGM11514 > CABSMD01. The sequence continues at coordinate 1,529 of CABSMD010000321.1, read as the reverse complement.
TTGGCTGATTCTCCTTCTTGGATGGATTCAATTCATCCGGCCGCAGTTCCTTTTTCCATTCCGGCGGGCTCAGCACGAGGTTCGCCTTGGTTACGGTTTTCGGGGCGATTGGTGCCAGCACACCGACACCAAAAGATTTTTGTGTGGTGATGAATGCGATCACGACCACCATACCTAATCCGAGGCCGACAAATCCAAGCATTCCGGCTAAAACGATAAACAAAAAACGAAGAATTCGGACACCAAAGGCAAAGCTGAAATCCGGTATGGCAAAATTGGCGATGCCGGTAAAGGCAATGATGATGATCATGACCGGGCTTACCAGATTTGCAGTAACCGCCGCCTGGCCTAAAATCAAACCGCCGACAATACCAATCGTATTTCCAATTACGCCCGGTACACGTACCCCTGCCTCGCGGATCAGCTCAAACGAAAATTCCATAATGAGCACCTCCAGCACGGTCGGGAAAGGCACGCTTTCACGCGATTTTGCAATGGCTACCAGTAGTTCTGTCGGAATCATCCCTCGATGGTAGTTGACGATCGCCACAAAGAACCCGGGCAGCAGCACCGACATGATAATAGACACGATTCTCGTAAAGCGAAGAACGGTACTGTATTGCCAGCGAAGGGAAGAATCCTCCACCGACTTTATCATATTTGCTATCCCAATCGGCATGACAAGCGCAAAGGGGGTTCCGTCCACTACGACCGCTACCCTTCCCTGACACAGATGCATCGCAACCGTATCAGGCCGTTCGGTCGACAGGATGTTGGGGAAAATACGAAAAGGGCCATCCTCAATGAACTGCTCCAGCATCCCGCTGCCAAACAGGAAATCGCTTTTGATACTCTCGATCCGCCGCTTTACCTCCGCAACGATTGCCGGATTGGCCAATCCATTGATGTACATGACCCCGCAGAAGTTATTGTTGATCTGTCCGATTTTCATAAACTCGGTTACCAGATCTTTGCTTTTGACGATACGCCGGATGAGAGTCGTATTGGTCCGGATGCTTTCGTTAAACGCTTCCTGCGCTCCTTTGATGGTACTCTCATTCTGCGGTTTCCCCACACTGCGCTTATCGAACCCTTTGGTTTCACAGGTAAACATCTGCGGCAATCCGTCGATGCAGATCGCGGTATCCCCAATCAACACCGCATCAATGGCATCGGCATATAATTCGGTGGGCTTAAACGCATTGATCTGGACAATGCTCTGTACCCTTTTTTGAAGATCATCCTCTTGTGAAATTGGTTCGAGAAAGAGGGGTTTTAGAATAAATTCATTAATGGTAGTACTTTTCACCATACCATCAATATAGACAATAAAGGCCGCCCTGCCATTGCTCAAAGAAAATTGCCGGATAACGATATCGTTATTTTTGTCCGTACAAAAGGCCTCTTGCATGTACAGCAGGTTATCCTTGAGTTTTTTGGACACCTTTTCCTCTTTGTTCGGCTTTGGTTTTCGGTCGTCATGATCCGGATATTTTGGAATGTAAAATTCATCCCGTTCCCGCTGTGGG
>CABSMD010000320.1 GCA_902478725.1 uncultured Clostridia bacterium | reverse complement strand
ATTAAAGAGGATGAATTTAATTATTTCCTGATTGGTATGGCTTCGGAAATGGAATCCGCCGCAACCGCGGAGGAGGCTACGAATTTTTGGGACACTGAGATCGACGGTGTGAAGGCGACCGAGGTAGCCAAGGAAAAGGCGCTTGAGCAGGCGGTAATGTTCCACATCTATAAGACAAAGGCGGAAGAGTTAGGAATTAAGCTTTCCAAGGAAGACAAGGAGCAGCTGAAAACCCAGAAGGAGCAGACGATTGAACAACTCGGCGGCGAGGACATGTATAAGCTGCAGTTGCAGGCGGCGGGCTTTACGGACGAGGTATATTCCAACCTGATGGAGATGAGCCTGTACTCGCAAAAGCTGTATCAAAAATTCATAGAAGATATGGGCGATGTTTCGGATGAAGAGATCCAAGCCTATTACCAGGACAATTATGTAAAAGCAAAGCATATTCTAATCAAGACAGTGGACGATAACCGTCAGCCGCTTTCCCAGGAGGAGCAGGACGCGGCTAAGGTCAAGGCGGATGAAATTTATGCGCGCCTGCAGGCGGGAGAAGATTTTGACACGCTGATGAACGAGTTCTCCGAAGACCCGGGCCTGCAGCAGGAACCGGACGGTTATGTATTTACCAAGAATCAGATGGATCCGGCTTTTGAAGAGGCGGCTTACGCCCTACAGGTTGGCGAGATGAGCGGTATCGTAAAAGGCTCTTATGGCTATCACATTCTGTTGAGAGTCGATCACATGGGCAATTTTGAAGAGAATAAGGATTCGGTATTGACGGGTCTGCAGAACGATAAGTTCACCGAGGAGCTCGATAAGTATAAAGCCGAAGCCACCATCAAAAAGAACGAAAAGGCTTGGAGCAAGATTGATGTCAAGGCTGAACTGGAAGCGTATGAAAAAACAATGGAAGAGGTACAGGGTAAGATTATGGAGGAATACCAGAAGAAGCAGCAGGAATCGCAGCCGTCAGCGGCGCCGACCGACGCTGGTTCAGGGACTGGTACCTCAGCATCCCCTACCGCTTCACCGGCTGAATAAAGATGAGTTTTATAAAGGACATGTCTTCGGACATGTCCTTTTATTTTTCTGCTTTTCAACCTGATTCACAAGCAGGCTGGCCAATCTTCCGACTATTTTTTCTCTTAACGACTCTCCCTCTATTGGGGAGCATGTTATCGTCGTATTATCTATACTTTTGAATTATTTGCATCACCTGCTCTTTGGGAATTTCGCGGATTGATAAAATCGGGGCAGGCGCCGGGCTGTATGGTGCAATTTCTTTTTCATACCAAGCGACATCATGCCATTTACCACATTTATAACCTGTGTTATGGTATATTCCGAGCCGCTTAAATCCCAAAGCCATGTGAAGTCTCTCACTCTTTTGGTTTGGTATGGTAACCCCACCATAAACGGTTTTTATGCCTTGCAGCTTTAATATTTCGATTAACATACAGTATAGTTTTTTACCGATTCCTATTGAGGTATAGTCCTGATCCATATAAATGGATAATTCCGCATTCCATTGATAGGCTTCGCGCTCCATCTGTCTATGGGCATAGGCGTAGCCTATGATTTGTCCCCCTTCTTCACATACCAAATATGGATAATCCCTCATGATTTTTTGGATGCGCTCCGCAAATTGCTGCTCCGTGGGGAGGATATATTCGAATGTAACCGGTGTGTTTATATACTGTGCATAGATGTTTAATATTGACGCATTGTCGACAGGTGTTGCAAACCGGATGTTCATAGCATCGCCTCCAAACAGTCATTCTTCCACATAGGGCGAGGTGGTGTAATCCATACCCGCCTGCCGGCCCGAATCATACAGCAAGCTGTAAAGATCGCCGGCCAAAAGATCGATTGCAAGGGATGGCGAGTCAATCTGATGTTTTGAAAGGTTGGTGATCACCGGCAGTCTGCACCTCTTCTTGATCTCGCGAAGCAAGGCTCGCCCTGTCTGGTTCATCGCAAGCACACGGACGTAATCCAGTGAATATTCGACCTTTTGTATCCCCAAAAGGGAGCAGGTCAGCAGCCGTTCGATCCGTGTGTACGTATACCGTTTTGTCTTGACTAGTCCGATCAGCTCATCCAGGCTCCCGGCTCCGTTTGCAGCTTGCTTGATCCGGTTTTCCAACCCCTCTGTGCAGTCACAGACATTAGCTATTTGGTCTGCGGTCATTTTACGCAGATTCGCGATTACGATGGTATCCAGATTCTCCGGGGAAACAGGAAAATGGGGGCAGTCCCGAAGGACGCCTGCAATATCCGTGTACTGCTCCAGTTCCTCCGGATGCGAACGAAGATAACTTGCGGAAGCATACTTGCCCTCCGGTTCGGTGCTATGGTATCCGGCAAAATTTCTTTGCACCGCTAGCGGCCGAATGGAGGAACGGTACCGTTTGAGCCATTTGAGATATTCCACCGCCAAAATATCATTCGGCTGGGTGAGCGTGTCCGTGTCGCCCAGGATGTGGCGTACCGCGCGTTCTCGCGCGGCGGGGAAGGAGAGCCCGTCCGACAGTTCGGTTTTGAGCAGGGCCTGAAATTCCCGCCCCTCCTGTGACAGAAGCTGTGCGGCCTTCTCCAAATCGGAAAGGCGGCCGCACTCGCACCCGAAGGAAAGAAGATCAACGCATCCCAGCGCGTCAAGCAGGCCGACTGCGCCGCGCGCAAAGATCTCGGCGGAACGGACGGCAAAGACTGCGGGTAGCTCGAGCACCAAGTCAGCGCCGCCTAGAACCGCGCAACGAGCACGTGTGAACTTGTCCGCAATGGCAGGTGCGCCGCGCTGTGTAAAATTCCCACTCATCACGCAGATACACGCATCGGCTGTTTCTCTCGTTTTTTCGATATGGTATCGGTGTCCGTTGTGG
>CABSMD010000319.1 GCA_902478725.1 uncultured Clostridia bacterium | reverse complement strand
ACATATCCCTTTTAGAATCTATTTTATTTATAGCACTAAGTATGTGCCTTGTCAATAGGACTTGTTGATTTTTGGAATAATTACTATATAATTGTACAGAAATAAGATCAATGGAATATTTTATTTATCATTGATCTTGTAATTTTAAATTATGGTATAGGCAACTCGCTTTTCAACAAGAAAGTAATGGCCGGTCCCAAATTTTATTCAGGGAAAAGGGAGTTGCTTAGATAACTGGAATTTATGTTATGATTAATCAAATAGGGCTTTTTCTGTCTGCTCGCCCTTTCTTACAACATAATGCAGATTATGTTGTAAGAAGAAGGGGGATAAGCAATGTATAAGGATTTATTTGAATTATTGCGGGTACATGTTGGGTGTGATTACATATCTGACCTGCGGTATGACGAGAACAACAGGTCTGCCAAAAAATTTATGGCAACAATCGATTTATCACAATGGCCGCTGGATATCCTGTCGGACACGGCTGAATATTTATTCAGGAAAAAGCAGAAATTTGACAGTGTTGATCAGGCCAGGCGATTCTTTATGACGTCGGTGTCCCACGCGATAGATGAATATGCCGACAGCAAGGCATCCTGCTCTCACTGCAAAACTGGAGCATACACCTATCAGTTGGATCCACTTGAATGGGCTTGTCCGCATATAAGCGGATTTAAGGATGGACAGTGTGCCTATTTCATAAAGTCTTAATTGTGCAAAGGGATAAGACGAGGTTTGCGGCATTAATACCTAACGGCTGGCCAAGCCTGACCAGCCGTTTTTTTGCTTAGGTTTATGTATATTATCCAAAATACCTCTTAAGAAGTCCAGCGAACGCCTTTCCATGGCGCGCTTCGTCGCGGGCCATTTCGTGAACAGTGTCATGGATGGCATCCAGGTTTGCCGCCTTTGCGCGCTTGGCCAGGTCAAACTTACCAGCGGTTGCACCGTTTTCAGCCGCAACCCGCATCTCCAGGTTCTTCTTGGTGGAATCGGTTACACATTCGCCCAGCAGTTCCGCAAACTTTGCGGCGTGCTCCGCTTCCTCATACGCGGCCTTCTCCCAATACAGGCCGATCTCCGGATAACCCTCGCGGTGTGCTACACGCGCCATAGCAAGATACATGCCTACTTCCGAACATTCGCCTTCAAAGTTGGCGCGCAGATCCATAATGATATCGTCGCTGACGCCTTTGGCCACGCCGACCACGTGCTCGGCGGCCCAGTCCATATCGCCCTTCTGCTCGGTAAACTTTTCCTTCGGCGCTTTACATTGCGGACAAAAATCCGGCGCTTCGTTTCCCTCATGAACGTATCCACATACTCCACATACAAACTTTTTCATACAATCATACCTCCAAAATTGATTTTTTATTTGTGAAAATCCGGATTAGGATTTACATTTTTTACAGATTCCATAGAACATCAGCTGATGGTTGTCGGCCCGACCGACCTCCTCCACTGAACTTTCCCGTTCAATTGCCTTGTTGACAGGCATATCCACATCATAGACATTGCCGCAGCGGATACAGGAAAAATGATAATGCGTCTCGGTGTTGGCATCGTAGTGACACACATTATCGGCGTTATCCACCCGTATAATCCGCCCCTCCGATAAAAACCGGGCCAGATTTCGATATACGGTACCCAGGCTCAATTCGGGCATCTCCTGCTTCAGGCCGTTATAGATCGTTTCTGCATCGGGATGGCTCTTGGTATTGCACAAATATTCATAGATTGCCTCCCGCTGCTTGCTGTACTTGGCAGCCATGAAAATTCTCCTTTAAAAATGATAATCATTATTATTATTGATTTTATTATACCATAATTTTCATTCCTGTCAAGTGTTTTTTAAAATTTTTTGTCACATTTTTTATATGTGGACATACTATGGAAAATGGGACGAGATGCGTCCCAATTTAAACAGATTCTGTGTGTAGTACAATTTATTATAGGGGACATGCAAATATGGCAATAAAAAAAACAGCGACTCTTGTGATTGGTAACTCCTCGAGAGGGCATACGACAACCGATTGTGACTATCTGTGTACGGGCAGTGCCGACCAGACAAAGTTCACCCAGGCGATGTCCGCTTTACCAAGCACAGGGGGCAAGATTGTTGTGCTGGAAGGCGACTATTATTTTACCGCTCCGTTTATACTCTCAAAAAGTTGTACGGTAATCGGTATGAACGCGGATGCGACAAAGATTATTCGTCAATATAACGAAAGCTCGATTTCACCGCGTAGTCTGTTTTATATCACAGCTCCCGTTGTATCGATAGAAAAAATCGGTTTTGATGGCAATCGTTCGGCCTATACCTCTGGTCTTAATGCCGGCATCATAGCCTCCTATGCCACGGTCAATATTACCGATTGTTTTATCCAGAATGAAGTTAACGGAATCGCCCTGAACTCCTCCAATTACTGCAGGATCAGCAACAATCTGTTATCGGGCAATGTAAATGGAATTCAGATGAACGAGAGCAAATTCTGTACCATTAGCGGCAATACGGCTGTTGACTGTGAATACGGATATTCTGTTTATACAAATGCCAAGTTCAATACCCTGTCCGCCAATACGGCTTACAATTGTGACCGGGGCGTTCAGGTCAGCGGTAATGCAAAAAACAATACCTTGACCGGCAATGTTTGCTTACGGGGCAACGGAGCCTCCGGCGACTATAACAGCACACAATTTACCATTCTGCTTGCAACCACTTGTTCCAAAAACGTCGTCGTCGGCAGCATCGTGCCCGGCAAAGACGTAACCGACAGTGGGACTAATAACATTGTCGCAAACAGTATAACCACCGCTTAAAAAATTACGACAAAAATGCTCTATCCAAAAAGGATAGAGCATTTTTTGATTGGAGCCTTTAGGGGTGGAAATAAACCTCCGGTT
>CABSMD010000318.1 GCA_902478725.1 uncultured Clostridia bacterium | reverse complement strand
GGAGTTCTCCGCACGGAAGGTCGGACCGAAGGTATAGACGTTACGAAACGCCATCGCATAGGTCTCGGCCTCCAGCTGCCCGCTAACCGTCAGGCTGGCCTCTTTCTGAAAGAAGTCCTTTGCGTAGTCCACCGCGCCGTCCTCGGTCAAAGGAGGCTGCCCGACGTCCAGCGTCGTCACATGGAACATCTCACCCGCGCCCTCGCAATCGCTCCCCGTGATGATCGGGGTGTGGACATAGACAAACCCACGCTCATTGAAAAACTTATGCAATGCGAACGCCACCACCGACCGTACGCGAAAGACCGCCGAAAAGGTGTTGGTACGCGGACGCAGGTGCGCGATGGTACGCAGATATTCAAACGAGTGACGCTTTTTTTGCAGGGGATACTCCGGTGTGGATTCCCCGGAAACCGTGACCTCTTTCGCCTTGATCTCAAACGGCTGCTTAGCCTGTGGGGTCATCTCGACCACGCCGGTAACGGTAAACGCCGCGCCAACGTTCTGTTTTGCGATCTCGTCAAAATTTGTGACCGCCTCGCGTTCAAACACGATCTGGACATTTTTAAAATAACTCCCGTCGTTGAGCTCTATAAATCCGACCGCTTTCGAGGAACGGATGCTCCTCGCCCAACCGGAGACAGACACGGTCTGGTTTGCAAAATCACCCTGGAACAAATCTTTCAGCAAAATGTTTTTCATAGCTACACTCCCTGTTCTTTGGCTCATTTAAATTCTTATTTTTAAAAGTTTATCATATATTATTAGTAATTTCAACCATTGAGGTGAAGATTCCTTGCGAAAAAAAGTAATTTTGTTAACCCTTGTGGTGTCCGTACTATTATTCGCGGCCCTCCACACCAAAAAAACCGAAGGAACGACAGAAAACATCAACGTGTATGATGCACAGGAGGAAACTTGCGTCTCCCTCTCCTTAGATGAATACCTGACCGGTGTGGTCGCGGCGGAGATGCCAGCGAACTTTGAGCCGGAGGCATTGCGGGCGCAGGCGGTGGCGGCACGTACCTATTATTACAGAAAAGCGTCCATGGACCTGCCTGAACACCACGGAGCCTCCGTGTGCACCAACCCGGGACACTGCCAGGCCTACGTCGACCATGAGGAGTTCAGTAAGCGTCATAACGACCCCGGCGGCGGGCTTTGGAATAAGGTTGCTGAGGCTGTTACGTCCACCAGCGGCTTGATTATGGAGTATGACGACCAACCGATCAACGCGGTGTTCCATGCCATCTCCGGCGGGAATACTGAAACCTGCCAGGAGGTGTGGGGCGGCAGCCTTCCCTACCTGCAAAGCGTTGACAGCAGCAGCGACAAAGAGGTCCCAACTTATGCGTCGACCAACCAGTTTAGTATTGCCGAATTTAACCAGATTATGAAAGAGCAGTTTGCAGTCACGCCTGCCGGCCCATTGCTGGGTAACACCGAATATACCACTGGCGGCGGTATCAAACAGATTGAAATTTATGGCCAATGGTGCGAGGGCACCAAAATGCGCACCGCCTTCGGGCTGCGTTCCACCAATTTCACGCTGGAACAGGAGAGCGACACCGTCACCTTTCATGTGCGTGGTTATGGACACGGCATCGGCATGAGTCAGTATGGCGCAAACGCCATGGCGAAGCAAGGGTATGATTACCGTGCAATTTTGCAACACTATTATAGCGGAATCGAATTTGCCACAATAAATAGCTAAAAAAAATAACACCTCTGTATAAATTACTTTTTTTGGTAAATAATAGCTGTACGGAGGTGTGAACGAATGAACGATAAAAAGGTAAACACAGCACAGCAAGCCGGTAAGAGTAACCGTGGATTTTATATCCTGCTGACATCCTGCTTTCTGATCATCTTCCTGATCGGGGTTCTGTTGGCGCGTTACTCGTATACTTACAACCAGAAGCACCAAAGCCCGGCGGCGGAAAACGTCGAGACGGAGCAGCCTACCATAGATCCGCTGCCGTCAACCGTCCCGACCTTACAGCCCACCGCACCGGCTCCCGCCACGCCTGCGGCGGCTGCCGAAGCAGACGTACCTGAGGAGGATACCCCGGTGCTTGCGCCGCAGCGGCCGTCCGGCCTGATTATGCCGGTGGATGGCGAGATCACCGTACCCTATTCAGCGGACGCACTGGTCTATTCCAAAACACTGGAGGACTGGCGGACACACAACGGCCTCGACATCCGCGCGGATATCGGCGCACATGTCAAGGCTGCGGCAGACGGCGTGGTAGAGAACGTCTATAACGACAATATGATGGGCATGACAGTGGTGCTCTCCCACGGCGGGAACCTCAAAACCTTTTACAAAAACCTGTCCGATGCCGTCCCGGTCAAGATCGGTCAGGAGGTCAAGGCAGGCGATGTGATCGGCGGCGTGGGCGAGACCGCAATCGCGGAGGTAGCAGAGGTGGCACACCTGCATTTTGAGGTCACCGATGACGACCGGATCGTCAACCCGTCCGATCTGATCAAAAACTAAAACAAGAGTGGGAAATCCCACTCTTGTTTTTTGCTGTTTGGAACTATTGTGTTTTCAGTCTGCCCATCCGCCGCAGCAACCAGATACAGTCATAAAAACCCTGAAAATAATGGATCAATTGCTCGTGTGCTACCAGCTTCAAATGAAGATCCAGGAACTCCCGCACCATTAACATGGTGTTCGAGGCCTCCTCCCGGTCGGCTTCTTCCTCCAGCATTTCCCTCAAATCCTGGTAGCGATCCTCCATTTGCTTATAATCCGCATTGTTTTCACGGTATCGGAAGTATCCACCCGTGATCGATTCTGTAATCAGCATATCCAACGAATCAAAAAGATCAAACGACATAAAAAAATCCTCCTTCTTTTTTACACAGCCACTTGAAATTGGAAGACACATAGGATATAATAT
>CABSMD010000317.1 GCA_902478725.1 uncultured Clostridia bacterium | reverse complement strand
TTCTTGTTCTATAAGGCCGACCTTTTGGATAAAGAGGCGGTTGAACGGATTTTTTCTGAGAATGAGATCACGGCGGTGGTTCATTTCGCAGGACTCAAAGCGGTTGGCGAATCGGTCAGTATGCCGATTGCATACTATCATAACAATATAACAAGTACGCTGTTGCTTTGTGAAGTCATGCAGGCGCATAACGTGAAAAAAATTGTGTTCAGTTCATCAGCTACCGTTTACGGCGATCCGGCCAGTGTGCCGATCCGGGAGGATTTCCCACTGCATACTACCAATCCGTATGGCAGCACTAAGTTAATGATCGAGCAGATTTTACAGGATATTTATGTGTCGGATCATGAATGGGGCGTTGTATTGTTGCGCTATTTCAATCCGATCGGCGCACATAAAAGCGGGCTGATCGGGGAAGACCCAAACGGGATTCCTAACAATCTCTTGCCCTATGTCGCCAAGGTCGCGACAGGAGAGCTGGATTGTCTCAGTGTGTTTGGCAATGACTATCCCACGTCGGACGGCACCGGGGTACGGGATTATATCCATGTGGTCGATCTGGCGCTGGGGCATTTGAAGGCGCTGGAGAAAATCAGCAATGAGTCGGGCGTGAAGATCTATAACCTTGGAACAGGGAATGGTTACAGCGTTTTAGAAATTGTTAAGGCTTTTGAAAAGGCAAGCGGCCAAAAGGTAAATTATCGGATTGCGCCGCGTCGCCCTGGTGATATTGCGGTGTGTTATGCCGATCCTTCCAAGGCAAAGGAAGAGCTGGGCTGGCAGGCACAGCGTGGCTTAAATGAAATGTGTTCCGATTTATGGAATTTTGCACAGCATAACAAAAAGTGAGATTTAGATGGACAATGCCGCCTGGTTTGCATATAGTGAATTAGGTGGCATTTTTTGACCAATCAAAGTTACGAAAGTGGAGATCAAGATGAAAGTTTTGGTAGATGCGGACGCATGTCCGGTTCGGCATATTGTAGAAGAGGTTGCAAAGGAGTTTGGCGTTAAGGTAGTCATGATAATTGATTCCAGCCATATCCTGCAATCCGACTATTCCGAAATCATAACTGTTGCTCAAGGAAAGGATGCGGTTGACCTTGCCTTGATTAACCGCACCGAGGCAAATGACATTGTGGTAACACAGGATTATGGCGTGGCGGCATTGGCGTTGGGAAAACACGCCTTTGCCATTAATCAGAATGGTCTCGTTTATACGGATGACAACATTGACCAGATGCTGTTTGAACGTCATATATCCCAGCGAATTCGTAGGCAGGGCGGGAGAACCTGTAGCCTGAAAAAACGGACGGACAAGGATGATGAACGGTTCCGGAAAAAATTCCGTGCTCTCTTACTCAAGGCGTTACGACAGCACAATGACAAAAATATTCGGTAATTGTTCTTGTTTTACTTGACAAAAACGGACGGACATATTATAATTATAAACGTCGTCTGAAAAAACAAGAGGGCGGCCAAAGTGCCGCCTTCATACTATTATAATATTTGCTACCGTGGCTCAGCAGGTAGAGCAGCTCACTCGTAATGAGCAGGTCGTCCGTTCGAATCGGATCGGTAGCTCCACATCGGAACAAGTTATGCTTGTTCCGATTTTTTATTTCATAAAAAACCAGTCACTCGCTCCGCGCTATTCTCCTCTTTCACAAAAAAACATGCTCGGCTCACATGCTCGGTTACAAGTGCAATCGTTGCCATCGGTGCTCATATAGAGATTTCCAATTTAGCGGGCTGCTATGTCCTGCCCTGATTTACGGTTCTGCCGGGTGTATAAAAACGTCTTTCAACGTCTGATACAGCGCGTTCACATCAATCGGCTTGGCAATGTGCGCATCCATACCTGCTTCCAGCGCCGCTACGACGTCCTCCTGAAAGGCATTGGCGGTCATGGCGATTATAGGAATACTTTCGGCATTTGGGCACTTGGAATTCCGGATTGCTTTTGCAGCCTGATACCCGTCCATCTCCGGCATCTGGATATCCATTAAGATGGCATCGCAATCTCTCCCCTCCAAAGAGAGAAACCAGTCGACTGCTTCCTTGCCGTTACGCACATAATGTACCTGTGCGCCGGCCATCTTCAAAATTTCCACAGAGATTTCCAGATTTAAATCATTGTCCTCCGCCACGAGAATGGATCGTCCTTCCAGGGAGGTTGTTTTTGTTAGGTTCCGGGGCTTTGGTAGCGTGGTGCCCATTTCTGTGGCGGACAGCAGGGTATTGTAGAGGGAAGAGGCAAACAGCGGCTTGGCCAGGAATAGGTTTGCGCCCGCCTCCCGTGCGGTTGCTTCCATTTCCATGTAATCATATGCAGTAATAATGATAATGAGGGTATCCGGCCCGACGATTTGACGGATTTGACGAGTGGTTTCAACGCCGTCCATGTCCGGCATTTGCCAATCGATCAGACAGATATCATAGTTCTCACTCATATCGTGGGCTTTGCGGATTTCATCCACGGCCTCGTGGCCACTCAGTACCCATTTGGCCTTGATCCCGAATTTGTCCAAAAGTAGAGACGCGTATGCGCAGTCGTCGGGATCGTCATCACTCACCAACACTCGCAGGGTACCCATCGTGGGATATAGAAGGGGTTCTTGCCTGTTGGATAAATCAAAGGGCAGCTCTACCGTAAAAGTGGTACCCTCTCCAACCCGGCTTTTGACAGATATCGTACCGCCCAGCAGGCCGACCAGGTTTTTGGTAATCGGCATCCCAAGACCGGTACCCCCCATAGAGTTTTCCTGTTCAAAGGGATCGTAAATACGCTGTAAAAATTCTTCACTCATCCCGCGTCCTGTATCGCTGACGACAAACCGGACCTTTGCTCTGCTACCGCTGTCGGGCAGTTGCTTAATTTCCAGGTTGACTTTCCCGTTTTCTGGTGTAAATTTGACTGCGTTGGACAGCAG
>CABSMD010000316.1 GCA_902478725.1 uncultured Clostridia bacterium | reverse complement strand
AGCAGCGGCACACAAGGGAACGGTGATTGATGACAGAAAACATTTCACGCCGCACAGCGGCATTGTACCTTGAAAACTGAATACAGAGAAAGGCGATATATGGCAAAAAAGCAACCGGACACAAATATCCCCCAACATGAAATAGAAGCCCTTGCCCGTTGCTTACTTCCCGAAATCCAAAAATTCTTTGAAAGCCCGGAAGGACAAAAAGAATTTGAGGATTGGAAAGCACAGAGGGCAAAAGAAACGGAAAAGAAAAAGAGCGTATGACAAAAGCGGCGGTATCACTCACGATACCGCCGCTTTTGCTTTTCGCACTAAAGATATACTAAAAATCCGAAACCGTCCCCGATTGGAACCGGGTTCGGATTATCATTATCTGGTGCGGGCGACAGGACTTGAACCTGCACGTCGAAGACACTAGAACCTAAATCTAGCGCGTCTGCCAATTCCGCCACGCCCGCATGAATCAATACTATCATACCATGGCTTCAAAAAAGTGTCAATACCAAAATGGCGTAAAAAAAGCGGACAGGCCGAGATAAGCCTGTCCTAAACAATCTTTCAAAAACAATTTTTACATCATTCATTCAATCAAACAGCAGGTTCCTTATAAAGGGCGAGCTCGACCGATTTGGTCAGGATATCAGTGTAGCTGTAAGCCACACGCCGGTCGTCGTCCGCGTGCTGGGGCAGTGCGTCCAGCCGGACGATAAAAATGCTAGGATAAGTACTCTCGATAACCCCTTTGGTTACAATGCTCTTTTTCCTGCCTTTGCGCGCCGTCACCTTAACGCGGCGGCCAATGTTACGCTCTAAGCTGTTCCTGATTTGTGAAAGCCCATTATCCATAACGCTTTTCACCTCGTGATATTCATTTTTATCTATTATACCACAGTTTGGCCCAAAAGTAAAGCAAAAGGATATAATTATAGCAGATATTTTTTTAAAAGGCAAGAGCAAATTTATAAAATTTTTGTTATATTTTGATTTCAGTTGTTATAATTTTGTAAAAAAGCCTGCAGCCTCTCCTGCTGCGGCCCGTCAAAGATGTCCTCCGGCGTGCCCTCCGCCACGATAACGCCGTCATCCATAAAGATGATCCGGTCAGCTACCTGTCGGGCGAACTTCATCTCGTGGGTGACCACCAGCATGGTCATGTGCTCCGCCGCCAGCTCGTTGATGACCTTTAAGACTTCGCCGGTCAGCTCCGGGTCGAGCGCGGAGGTCGGCTCGTCAAAAAAGAGCACCTTAGGGTTTAAGGCCAGCGCCCGAGCGATCGCCACGCGCTGCTGCTGCCCGCCGGACAGCTCACAGGGATAGGCGTCCCGCTTCTCCGACAACCCCACCTTTTGGAGCAGCCGCATTGCAAGCTCTTCCGCCTCCGCCTTGGCCATGCCCTTGACACGCACCGGCGCGGCAATGATGTTCTGCAATACCGACATGTGGGGAAAGAGGTTGAAGTTCTGAAATACCAGCCCCAGCTTGAGGCAAACCCGCCGTAACGCCTGTTTGTCAGCATAGCGCACCGCGCCGGAGTCATCCTGTGTGACCATGATCTCGTCGTCCACCGAGACCGTACCGCCGTCCACCTGCTCCAGCTGGGTCAGACAGCGCAGAATGGTACTTTTCCCCGACCCCGACGGGCCGATCACCGCGATCACCTCACCCTTTTGCAGGGTGAAGGAAACCCCCTTGAGCACCTCTGTTTTTCCAAAGCTCTTTTTTAGCCCTGTTACCTTTAGCATAAGCGCCTCCCGCTATCACTTATAATAATCGAACCGCTTTTCCAAAAATACAAAAATCCTTGTGATGATCCCATTCATAATCAAATAGAAGATACCCGCAACAAACATCGGCGTGACGGAATTGATCAGCCTGGTCTGCTCCTTGGATACGGTAAACAGTTCGGCGATGCCGATGATGTTGACCAACGCGGTATCCTTGATGAGAGTAATGACCTCGTTGCTGATCGGTGGCAGGATGCGCTTGACGACCTGCGGCAGGATGATCTTAAAAAATACCTGCACGCGGGTAAAACCAAGCACCGCGCCCGCCTCATACTGTCCCTGCGGGATGGACTGGATGCCGCCCCGGTAAATCTCAGCAAAGTAGGCCGCGTAATTGAGTGAAAACGCGATTACAGCGGCGGTGAACCGGTCGAGATTGAGGCCGAACAGATAGTAGGGCCCAAAATATACCAAAATAATTTGCAGCAGCAGCGGCGTCCCGCGCAGAACCAGGATGATCCACTCAAACGGTTTGCGGATGACGGCATATTTAGACATCCGGCAAAGCGCGACCGCCATCCCCAGCGGCAGGGCAAACAACAGGGTGAGGAAAAACAGCGACAGCGTTTTTCCCGTACCCTCCACAAGCAGCTGCAAAAGCTGCAACAAAGCCTCCCATGACATTGCCTTTAACATGGACAGCTCACCTTTCCCATTAAAATAGCTTTTCGTTTCCTTTTTGTTTTACCGGTCTTTCGGCCATGTCCTGGCAATGCCGGCAACCTTTTTTACAAGATAGACTTACAAAACGGGGCCGCGCTGCCGCGGCCCCGCTGTCAATCTCTCTTACTTTCCGATCATGGTGATGTCCTCTTCAAACCAGTCCATGCTGATCTTCTTAAGGGTACCATCCTTAGCCATTGCGGTCAGCGTCTCGCCGACTTTGGCGGCAAGCGCCTTGTCGTTTTTGCGGAAACCGATTCCATATTCCTCGTCGGCCAGCGACTCATCCAGAACAACCAGCTGATCCGCCTTGTCTTTTATGTAGTAACGCGCTACGATCTCGTCGAGCAGGACTACGTCAACCCCGCCTTTTTCCAAGTCCATCAGGGCGGTCATATTATCCTCAAACTTGACAACGTCCTTCAAAGAATCCTTCAAATCCGACGCTTTGCTCAAGGCTTCTTCCGCACTGGAACCCCTC
>CABSMD010000315.1 GCA_902478725.1 uncultured Clostridia bacterium | reverse complement strand
GGCTTACATCTGGCGGTGATCCTTTTTCTGATCGCCCTGCAGCCGGACATGGGCACGGGTTTGGTATTTTGCTTTATGTTTATCATTATGCTTTATATTGCAGGGCTGTCTTATAAATATTACGCCATAGGAGCCGGCGTGTTTGCAGTCATGCTGCCGATCACCTGGTATTTTCTACAGCCATACCAAAAGAACAGGATTCTGGTCTTTTTCAATCCCGAAAGTGACCCGCTCGGTTCGGGGTATCATGTTATGCAATCTAAGCTTGCCATTGGTTCGGGCGAGATGCTTGGAAAGGGATATTTGAACGGTCCGCAGACACAGATCGGGATACTGCCCGCCAAGCATACTGATTTTATCTATGCGGTCATCGGAGAAGAATTTGGGCTGATCGGGTGTCTCGTTGTCGCCCTGCTTTTGTTCGCCATTATTATCCGCTGTGTATTTATCGCCAAAAATGCAAAAACCGACTTTGGTACGCTAGTCTGTATCGGGATCGCCGCAATGTTTTTATTCCATACCTTTGAAAACATTGGTATGTGTATCGGTCTCATGCCGGTCACCGGAATCCCGCTGCCGTTTGTGAGCTACGGTGGCACCTCCATATTGACCAATTTTATCGCAATGGGACTGGTAATGAACGTCCGGTACCGATGCCGGGTTATCAACTTCTAGACAGGGGCATTATTTTTCTAAGACGGTTTTACTGCGGTAAGAATATAGGCAAACTCCGTCTCAAACCGCTTTTGGGATATCAGGTTTGCATTTTGTATGTATCCTAAGATTTCGGCCGGATTATCAGGGTATACGCGTACCCGCCTTCCGTTGTAATCAATAGCGTCCGATTGGTTTTTATCGATGGATAGTACGAACCGACCGCCGGGCTTTAACAGTCCGGCGGCTTTGTTGATTGCCGCCTGTTTGTCTGAAAAATGCATAAAGGTCAGAGATGAATATATCAAATCATAAAAAGTATCAAAGTGAAATGTCACAAAATCGCCGTACAATAGCTTTACGTTAGAAAACGCTGAAAGATTCTGTTTGGCACGCTCTATTGTTTTGGACGATTTTCAAGAACCTCTTTGTCCCGCGCAAGGCAAAGCTCGTCGATAAAGGACGGTCCATCCCATCGATCCATATATTCACGAAGAGGCGCAGGGTCAAAAAACGGATCGTTGTTTTCCTCGATCAATGCATCATAATGGCAGACCATATCAATATCAGAGGTCTTCTTCCCATCGTTTTCAGGAAAAATGGGACTGTCTTTTCTTTCCGCCTTCAGCCGGAAGAGTACTACCCCATCGGGACAGCTAAAATCAATCGTATCTGCCTCGCTACCTCCCAAATGGCGCAGATCCCCGCCGGATCGTATCACCTCCAAAAGGGGAAATAGCTTCAGCATCGATTTGGCGCAGAAGCCCGCCGGACAACCATATTCGCATCTATAGGTATCGCCAACCTCATGCCCGTTGCGGCAATCGATCACACCAGTGTTATTTCTTTTACCGTCTAAAACGGTTATGGTGAAAGAACGGTCTTCGTGGATAAACTTTTTCATTTTATCCCTTCCTCTAATGTTAATCTTTTTGTAAATTTATCATTCCAATGAGGTTATTATACTATACCCACCTTCACAATACAATGACAATACGGTTACAAGATATTTATGCAAAAAACAAAGGGATGGGTAGACCATCCCTTTGTTTACCTCAATTTCAGCCATGTCAGCACCGGCAGCACAGCCGTCAACACCGCCAGCAAAATGACGCCAAACGCCGCGGTGGGATTATTCTCCTGTTTTTTGAGATAAATCCCATAACTGACCGTATGCCAGCATAACAAAGCAATCAATAGCATTATGAAATAAAACATCGCATTCTCCTAACTTGCGCGCTGGACACCGCCCGGACGCTTTCTTTGTACAAACTGCGTTCCTGTTTTAATAATCTCAAATTTGACTGTAACATTTACGCTCGCATCGCGAAACCGGTCTGTCCATGAAAAATCCTCCCAGTCCTGTATCTTAGCAAAATCACCCGCTACATATCCACCAAATCCGAAAATATCACTTCCGTACTGCTGGGTTTTTTGGATGGTTTTCAGGATGTTTTCCTGGATTTGTCCGGCAACATATTCATTGAGTTGTTTCAGCTGTTCAGGCGATTCATAATTATTCTCACCCTCAATCGCTTCCATTTCTCCCTTAAATGACAGAAAAATATCCAAGCTGATTTTGTTACCCTCCTCCCTGGTTTTTATCACCGGTCCTTTTTCACTGTAGATATCGATTACCATGTTTTTGGAGGTATCCTCCGGCTCCGGAAAGGTCATCATGCCGCCCTTGAACTCGCCGCGCAGCATCATATAATAAGCGGATTCGTATTTATCCAACGAGCCAATCATTTTATCACCTGAAAAGACGGCGATTCCCAAAACAGCAGAATCAAGAGTATTGGCCGCATCTCCTTCTTCCTCGTTTTCCTTATCCATCTGGAAGCCGCTGTAAATCGTCGAGGCCTGAGAATAGGAGGAGCGCATGGAATTATAGAAATCTTCAAATACGACCATGGGGAAATAGGAATTATACCGGTCTCCAAAGAGTAGCATCTCTACCTCCTTAGATAAGGAACCCACACTGGATTTACCACTTTGTTTGATGCTTTCCTCCGCCGTTCCCTTAACGACCATAACACCCATGGCATTTCTTGTTTCGATATGCTCCTGCAACGCCGTCATATGCGGCAGAAGCCCTTCGCGCGCCAGTTCTTCCGAAAATACCACCGCTTTTAGATGCAACAACGAAATTTTGCGGGACATCATCAGATTAAAATTATTCAGACCCTCCAGCACATTGGCAGCTTCCAGGGAATAAACCTTGTTTTCTGATCCCGAACCGCCTCCCCCTGATTCCTCTCCCCCACCGCCCCCACCGCCGTACAC
>CABSMD010000314.1 GCA_902478725.1 uncultured Clostridia bacterium | reverse complement strand
TCATAAGAGATCGGCTGGTCATCGGACAAGTACTTGATTCCATACCCGCCGCCGAGGTTCAGTTCCCGTAAGGTAATCCCAAATTCGTCCCGTATGGAGGCGATAAAATCGGCCAACCGCTGCGCTGCGAGCTGAAATGGCTCGGAATCAAAGATCTGGGAACCGATGTGGCAATGGACGCCGACCACCTCCACATGTGCTAGCTTCAGTGCCTGGGCTATGATCTCCCGCGCCTCGCCCGTTTCCAGTGCTACGCCGAATTTAGAATCGATCTGCCCGGTGCGGATAAAGCTGTGGGTGTGCGCGTCGATGCCCGGTTTGATCCGGAACAGGATTTTGGGACGTTTCCCATATTCCCGTGCCAAACGGTCCAACAGCTCAAGCTCATAGATGTTGTCCACCACGATCCGGCCAATGTCATTTTCCAGCGCCATACAAAGCTCGTCGGCCGTCTTGTTATTGCCATGGAAATAAATTTTTTCGACAGGAAACCCCACGGACAGTGCGGTATACAGCTCTCCGCCCGAAACCACGTCAATGCCCAGCCCCTCCTCTTTTGCGATGCGGTAAATGGCTTTGCAGGAAAATGCCTTACTGGCGTACAGGACCAGACCGTTTCCGTCGTAATGTTTTTCAATCGAATTCTTGTAGGTTCTGCAATTTTTGCGGATCATCTCCTCATCCATGACATACAAAGGAGTTCCATATTTCTGTGCCAGCGCGACACAGTCACAGCCGCCTATCTCCAAATTGCCGTTTGGATTGACCTTCAACGATTCACATACAAACAACGCTCCAACTCCTCTCATTGGTTACACAATTTAAATATCTCATTTATTTTTGATATATTGATCGATGCTCTTAGCGGCAATCTTTCCAGCTCCCATGGCCAGTATGACCGTTGCTGCGCCCGTCACGGCGTCGCCGCCGGCGAATACGCCCGGCTTGCTGGTTTCGCCCGTTGTTTCATCTGCCAGGATTCCTCCCCATGGCTGGGTCTTAAGATCGGGGGTCGAGTCCTTGATCAGCGGATTCGGGGACTGCCCGATCGCGACAATTACCGTATCGGCCTTCATCTGAAACGCCGAATCCGGTATCGTAACCGGCCTTCTCCTGCCGGATTCATCCGGCTCGCCCAATTCCATTCTCACGCATTCAATCGAGTGTACATAGCCCTGCTCATCCCCCATCATGCGGGTGGGATTGGTCAGGTATTCAAACCGGATTCCTTCTTCCCTGGCGTGCTCAATCTCTTCGTTGCGGGCCGGCATCTCGGCCTCGGTCCTGCGGTAAACAATCGTGACCTCGTCCGCCCCCATGCGTTTGGCGCAGCGCGCGGCATCCATGGCAACGTTTCCGCCTCCGATTACTGCTACCCGCTTGCCGACCCGAACCGGCGTATCGGTATTTGGAAATTGATAGGCCTTCATCAAGTTAATCCGCGTCAAAAACTCATTGGAGCTGTAAACGCCGTTTAGCTGTTCTCCATCAATGTTCATAAACCGCGGCAATCCGGCCCCCGAACCAATATACACCGCTTCAAAGCCGCTTTGAAGCAGTTCGTCCACCGAAAACAGCTTACCGGCGACCGAATCCATCTCAAAGCGAACTCCCAGACGCTTTAGATTTTCAACTTCCTTTTGCACAATATCCTTTGGTAGACGGAATTCCGGAATCCCATATACCAGAACGCCTCCAGCCGTATGAAACGCCTCAAACACCGTAACCTCATAGCCCATGCCCGCCAGGTCGCCCGCGCATGTCAAACCGGAAGGACCGGAACCAATCACCGCAACCCTTTTCCCGTTACGCTTCATTTCCTTATCTTCTTCCTTCCCATGCTGCAAAAACCAGTCGGCTACAAAACGCTCCAGCCTGCCGATAGCAACGCTTTCCCCCTTCTTCCCCCGAACACAAAACTTTTCACACTGGTTCTCCTGGGGACAAACTCTGCCGCAAATGGCCGGCAAAGCGTTCGTCTCGGTGATCTTGTGGTAAGCACCCGCATAATCCCCTTCCTTTACCAGCTGGATAAACTCAGGTATCTGGACGTTTACAGGGCATCCGTTCATACAGGGACGGGTCTTGCAGTTGAGGCAACGTTCCGCCTCCTCTTTTGCATCGGACTCCCGGTATCCCAAGCTCACTTCCTGAAAGTTTTTATTTCTGACATCCGGCTCCTGCTCCGGCATTTT
Organism: uncultured Clostridia bacterium; assembly: GCA_902478725.1. Lineage (GTDB taxonomy): Bacteria > Bacillota > Clostridia > HGM11514 > HGM11514 > CABSMD01. The sequence continues at coordinate 770 of CABSMD010000314.1, read as the reverse complement.
TACCTTTTGCAAAGACATATTAGGCATCTGCCATCCCCTCCAATCTACACGTATGCGCTTCGTAAGACTGCCGTTCACAGTCCTTATAAAAGGCCTGCCGCCGCATGGCCTCGTCAAAATCCACTTCGTGACCATCAAAATCAGGGCCGTCCACGCAGGCAAATTTCGTCTTGCCCCCCACCGTCAGGCGGCATCCGCCGCACATGCCGGTTCCATCGACCATAATGGGATTCATACTTACCATCGTTTTGATTCCATATTCCTTTGTAAGATTACAGACCGCTTTCATCATTACCAACGGTCCGATTGCTATCACCAGGTCATACTGCGCACCCTCGTCCAAAAGCTGCTTGAGCACATTGGTCACAAAACCCTTGTTACCGTTGGAACCATCGTCGGTTGCAATAAAGGCGCGGGTCGCTGCCGCGTTAATCTCATCCTCCAGGATAATCAAATCCTTGTTTCGAAAGCCTACTATAATGTCTACCCGGCTGCCAAGCTGTGCGAGCTTCTTTGCCTGCGGATAAGCGATCGCGGTACCGAGTCCTCCGCCAATGACCGCCACATTCTGGTATCCATCCAGATGGGAGGGGGAACCGAGTGGGCCTACGAAATCTACAATGGATTCTCCTGCATTTAATTCATTTAAGAGAGAGGTCGTTTTTCCCACGATCTGAAATATGATCGTCACGGTTCCCGCGTCCCTGTCATAATCCGCGATGGTAAGCGGAATTCGTTCTCCGCCCTCTTTCACACGCAATATTATAAAC
>CABSMD010000313.1 GCA_902478725.1 uncultured Clostridia bacterium | reverse complement strand
GCCTTTGCGCATTACCAGCCAATCCCCGTCATATCAAGCAGTAAAGGAAGGATTTTTAGATATTATTGAAATCTATGGGAGCAATCTTTTCGGCAAAGAACTCAAAATCAAGTGTGACCTGCTCCTTTTCCTGTTTCATGTTTACAGTGGCCATATGTTGGAAGAAGCCTCGCTGACCGGCCAGTTTGATTCCATTAAAACTGCTATTACTTACATGGAAGAGCATTATTCTGAACAGATCGCCGTTGACCGTCTGGCCAAGGAAGCAAACCTGAGCAAGTCGCATTTTATCCGTCTGTTCAAGCAGAGCACCGGCCTTACGCCGATCCATTACCTGCGGGATTTGCGCCTGGAGGCTTCCGCCTCCTGTCTGCGTCAGGGGTATCCGGTTACGTATACCGCCCTGCTTTGTGGCTTCAATAACATCAGCTATTACATCCGTTCGTTTCAGGAAAAATACAATCAGTCCCCTCGTGAATACCAAAAGATGACGCAGTAGCTTATCCAACATCCCGTTTCGTCAGCCAAGCTCCACCTGCAATGGTGAACAAAGCGATATAAAGCAAGCTGATCACGACAAAACTTATGGTTCCGGTTTCTATTAGCGTCTGTGGGGCGTTTGCCCGCATACCATAAGACATCAGCGCATAAGGGTAAATGTGACCAAACCCTTTTGCAAGGGCTACCAGGCCGGACAAACCACCTGCAAGTGCAATTCCAACAGGCAGCGCAAAGCTCCGGATCATGAGCGACAGCAAAAGCTGGATCGAAATCATCACTATACCGCCCAAAACGCCAAGCGCAAGCCAGCCGAATAGCTCCTGCGGAAGCGGTGCCGTGATTCCCGCCAGCTTGCCCGACAGGAAAAACAAAACGCCAATCCAGGCTTCGGTAAGCAGCAGCATGGCGGACGCTGTGATCAGTTTGGATAAAAACACCTGATACGCCGGAGGCGGCATGGTAAGCAACTTGTTCCAGTTGTGATTCTGGTTCTCTAAACGCATTAAGTAGGCGCAGTAGATTCCCAGCATCACCGGCAGGAAAAAGTAGCAGGTGAATAGAGTGTGCTGTGTCCAAAGGCTATACCAACCGCTTTGCAGAATTTCGATATTGGCCATATAATTGATTGTACCCAACAGCGCCGGAATAACCGGCATAAACAAAAAAGCCAGCCAGATGGGAGAACGTTTCAACTTCATTCTTTCTGCTTTTAATAATCGCAAAAGCATGTTAAACCTCCTTTTTAACAAACAATCTTTTCCCGATTAAATACAAAACAATCATTCCGGCAATCAGCACGGCAAAAAATATCCAATTGATTTCCATGGTATAAAAGGTGGTAATTCTCGTTTCCCTGTCCCAATCACCGCCAACGAATTGCAAAACACCAAAATATCCCCACAGAAGCGAATTTCGCAGCCATGGAAGCTGTGGCAGAAACATGGAAAACAAACCGAAGAATTCTCCAATTACCCCGACAAAAAATGGAATCGCCTGGTTTTTAAAAAGCAGTGACAGTGTGTGCTGAAAGATATAAATTGCGAAGGATGCACAGATGGTAAAAATCCAGTACAGTACATATAGGTTCAAAGGAAATGCACCGCCAAACCCCAGGTATTTTCCACCAATATATACGCCTGCGAACTGGAGGAACAGCGAAGCCAAAACCATCCCCAACCCATAGACCAACTTTGCATCGTATACCCTCTCCTTCGGTGCGATACAGCACAATTGTTTCAGCATATACCCCTTGTGTTCGATGTCGCTGAGCCTGGAAGCAACGATAATCGAAAGCAACGGCATAAAGATTGTGTTTATTAATGGAAGCTGGTATAACAACATCATCCAGCCTTTTCTTATGTTGTCGTCCGAGTATTTTCCATAAAATATCCAACAAAGTTCAAATAACGTAATGAGCAGTGTGGTTAGCATCACGTATCGCTTTCTGGTTTTTAAAAATTCACATTTTAATAGCTTCATCATAGACTAACCTCTTTTCCGGTCAAATCCAAAAAGATTTCCTCCAGGTTTTTTGTCTTGTCTATTTCATGCAGTGTATCGAGGGTGCCCTGATACATCAGCTTTCCGTTTGCGATAATGCCGATGTCCTGTGCCATCTGATCGATTTCCGAAAGCAGATGACTCGATACAATTACCGTCATTCCGTATTGTGCCGGAAGGGTACAAATCAGCTCCCGCATTTCCTGGATTCCCGCCGGATCCAAGCCGTTTGTCGGTTCATCCAGAATCAGCAGGCGTGGAAACGCCAAAAGGGCGGAAGCAAGGCCAAGCCTTTGTTTCATACCCAGGGAATAAGCCGACACCTTCTTGTTGGATTGTCTGTCCAGTCGGACGATTTTCAATACCTCATCGATGTTTGACGGCGGCACCTGCAGGATGGTTTGTAAAATTTTCAGATTTTCTTTTCCTGTCAGATGGCCATAGTAAGAGGGACTTTCAATCAGTGATCCAATATCCTTTAACATAACCATCCGGTTTTTGGGCATAACCCGCGTCCCAAAGAGATCGATTTCTCCTTTTGTCGGTTTTGCAAGCCCCAGCAGCATTTTCAACGTAGTGGACTTTCCTGCGCCGTTTGGTCCTAAAAACCCATAGATTCTTTCCTGTTTGACTACCATTTCCACATTGTTTACCAACAGCATATCCCCATATCTTTTGGTAAGACTGTAGGTATGTACCACTTCTTTCATCTTTGTCACCCTTTCTTATTGTTTACCGGCAGTATATCATAGCCTCCTTTCGTGAAGCTTAACCCTACCTTACAGCAACCTTAAATTTCAGATGACCAATCCAAACTTGTTGAAAACAGGCTATTTGGTGGTATAATGTAAGCAGCTCACTTTTCATCAGGAATGTATCTACCCGTATAAAAATTTAATTCGTGGAAAAGGGAGTTGCTTTGTAATAGCAAAATTTATGGAATAAATAGAGAGGGGGATTTAAAATG
>CABSMD010000312.1 GCA_902478725.1 uncultured Clostridia bacterium | reverse complement strand
CATATATTTTGCCGTGGGTGCGATTTCAATCCACGCACCTCTTACGAGGTGCGACCCTTGTTTGGCTTCCTGCGCTTCTTCGGTTTCAAATTTCAATCCACGCACCTCTTACGAGGTGCGACCGCAAAAACACACAAAATGACAGCCTTTGTTTTTATATCATTGTATACTTATCCTATTTTCAGGTATGCCATTTCTCTTTCGAATGTGAAACCGGCTCAAATGAATTCCTTTTTCTGAAAATAACAGGTGCGAATCCCCCTGCGAAATCATGTTCACTTACCATTCGCACCTTACTTTTATTATACCTCTTTTTCAAGGTATGTCAAGATTATCTCAAAGACACATACCCAAAAGATGCATAGTGGTTAAGCGTTCTCCATTAGGTACAGGCTCACCCCATGCGCCGCTACAGCGCCGTCGGATACGGCGGTAATCACCTGCTTTAAGGGCTTAGCTACCAAATCTCCGGCTGCAAATACACCTGTAACACTGGTCTGCATGTTCTGATCGGTCACGATATAACCGTTTTGATCCAGTGCAACCTTATCTTTGATCAGGTCGTTTTTCGGCTCGGTACCAACCGCCACAAACAGCCCTGAAACCTCTAAATCTTCGGTTTCATGAGTCTGGGTATCCTCCAGCGTCAAGCCGGAAAGCACCCCGTCGGTATCGTGCAGCGCGCGCACCACACGGTTCCACTTCATTTCGATCTTTGGCTCCTCCGCAATCAGCTTTTGCAAGGCGGGTGAAGCACGCAGCGCGTCGCGGCGATGGATCAGGTACACCTTGGTGCAAAACCGCGAAAGATACAGCGCATCCTCCGCAGCCGTATCGCCGCCGCCGGCTACGGCGGTCACCTTTTCCTTGTAAAACGCACCGTCGCAGGTAGCACAATAGGACACGCCCGCGCCGGTCAGCCTCTCCTCACCATCGATTCCCAGTTTGCGCGGGGAGGCGCCCAGCGACAGGATCACCGATCTGGCTTCAAACGTGCCGCCATCGGTAATGATCTTTTTCACCGGCCCATCGAGCTGTAATTCATTCACCTGCTCATACAGTATCTCAGCTCCGAACTTTTGGGCATGTGAAAGAAACTTCATCGACAGGTCCGGCCCGTCGATCCCCTCGTCAAACCCCGGATAATTGGCAATTTCATAGGTGGTCGCCGCTTGTCCGCCCGGGAACATCCCTTCAAACACAGCACAGGAAAGCCCGCCCCGCGCGGCATACATGGCCGCCGACAGGCCCGCCGGCCCGCCGCCTATCACAATCGTATCATACATCCTACATCTCTCCTTTGGTTCATTCTATTCCATATCGACCAGCCGGAAGCTGCCGTCTGTTATCTCAAAGCGTCCTAAAAGGCCCGGAGTGAGCCATATCCGCCCATCCCGGGATACCAGCACCGCTTCCATGCCGTCTGCCCGTTCAGCCAATTGCAGGCCCTTTTCTCTGCCCAATACCAGTATGGCAGTGGCATACGCATCCGCCCGTTCACCACTTTCACACAGCACCGTTGCGCTTGCCAGTTCGTTTTGAACAGGCCAGCCGGTTTGGGGATCCAAAATATGGTGGTAGAGCACGCCGTCCTCGGTAAAATTCCTCTGGTAGATACCGGAGGTGACCACCGCGAGTGGATTGGCATTCTCCATCGCATCCAGCTTTACAAAACCGAAATACTCCCCCGCGCTGCCAAACGGCACGGCGATACCGACCCGCCATTCCCCATTCCGCATACTGGGGTTGCTGCCATAAACCAGCACATTGCCGCCCAGGTCAAGCAAAACACCCCGCAAGCGGTACTGTTCCGCTAGCTCCGCCAGTACATCACAGGCGTAGCCCTTGGCCACGCCGCCTAAATCAAGCGCCATCCCGTCCGGGATCTTTATATCATCACCGGAACAGATCAGTTTTTGGTAGCCGGTGCGTGTAAGTGCCTCCGCAATCGCCTCGCCGGATGGGACGCATGGAGCGGCGGCATTAAAATTCCACAGCTCCGACACCGGCTTTAAGGTGATGTCAAACGCCCCACCGGTCTCGCCGCCGTATCCCGCCGCACGGGACACCAGCCCTACAAGCCACGGCTCCATCCCGCCGGTATTCAGCGCACTGTTAGTATTATATGCGTTGACGGCCGAATCTATCTTCTTTAATTCCGTTTCTGCCGCATGGACAAACGCATTTTTATCACGGCCGTAAGCGGTGACACTCACAAAAGTGTCCATTAAAAACATTCGCTTTTCAGCTGGATTATGATAGTCACGCCAGAAAAACACACCCGCCACGACCAATACCGCCGCTGCGGCCAGCAAGACTTTCTTCATCCGGTGATTCCCCTTTCCTGCCCATGGCGCCATTTGCAAAGCAACCCCGTTTCCACCCTTTTTGTACCAGCCATTGCTTCCTGTTGGAAACGGGGTTACCTATATTCTATCTTATTTTACAGAAAGAATCAATGTTTTTCAGTCCTGTTTATTCCTTTTGTGGATTGAACAATAACTGCATTGCTAGAACCGCCCCGCACTGCATCCCGATTTCCATATACACCTCCTGTGTGATACCCGCGTAACGGTGTATATCGAACATCAGTTTTTCCTGCTGTTCGATATCGGGGAAATTCTCTTCCATCCTTTCCGAAACCGTCTTTTCCGCCGTGCTCAGACGCTGCTTATAGGTCTGCCTGCTTACCTCACAGCATTCCACTCCATGCAGCAAAAACCCGCGGATTCGTTGTAAATCCAGCCTGTCAAAAATTTCTGTGATGTAACTCATAAAAATATACTCCCTTCAAAATAGATATTGAATTTCCCACTAAGATGGAGTATAATAGATTTACTCCATCTTAGTGGGGTGTTGGGGGAAAGCGGCTTTTCTTTTTTCGTGTGGGCCGCTTTCTCCTATTTTTCCTTCAGGGCTTTTACCCCGTCCCGCAAAGCCTCTGCCGCTGTCTTGCCTTCTCGTTTACAATAGTCT
>CABSMD010000311.1 GCA_902478725.1 uncultured Clostridia bacterium | reverse complement strand
CGGAGCACGCCTATTTTGCCCCCGCACCGGTCGGCCGGCTGGACAAGGACACCGAGGGTCTGGTTTTGCTGACAAATGATGGGACGCTGGCGCACAGGGTCATCTCCCCCAAAAGTCACGTACCAAAGACTTATTATGCCCAAATCGCGGGAGCAATGCCGCCGGAATTGCCGAAAACCTTTCAAGACGGTGTGACGCTGGACGACGGATACCGTACCCTGCCGGCTGAACTGGAGATCATAAGGCAAGGCGGGGACGGATGGGATTTTGCGGTACTGCTTACCATCTACGAGGGAAAATTCCATCAGGTCAAGAGGATGTTTGCCGCATTCGGCCTTCTTGTTACCTATCTCAAACGCCTCTCCATCGGGCCATTGGAGCTCGACGCTACGCTGGCATTGGGAGAATACCGCGAGTTGACGGAGGAGGAGATTACCAATCTGAAGAAGGCTGTTACATAAGAGGCCGGCAAGTGCCACGATGAATACAAATGAGAAAGGGGTTCAAAATGAATATAAAGGAAGAACTACAAAAGGAATTTAGTTTGAAAAGGTCCCAAGTCGAAAACATAGTCAGTCTCATCGACCAGGGAAACACGATACCGTTCATTGCAAGATACCGCAAGGAAATGACCGGGAACCTCGACGACCAGGTGCTGCGCAATCTATCCGACCGGCTGGAATATCTGCGGAATCTGGAAAGCCGCAAGGAAGAAATCGTCCGGCTCATCGCTGAACAGGAAAAGCTGACACCGGAACTGGAGGCCTCCATCCGCAGCTGTTCAGTCTTACAGGAGCTGGAGGACCTTTATCGCCCCTACCGCCCCAAACGCAAGACGCGCGCAACCATCGCCAAGGCACGGGGATTGGAGCCGCTTGCCGAATTCCTCCTCCGGCAAGGTAAGAAGGAGCCCAGCCAGGAGGCCGCAGCATATCTTTCAGATGAGGTGCCCTCCATCGAAGACGCCTTAAGCGGCGCGCGGGATATTATCGCAGAACTGGTTTCAGACAACGCCTCTTTCCGTAAGGAAATCAGACGGAGAACCTTCCAACAAGGCAGGATCGTATCCAAAGCCACAAAAGAAGAGGAATCGGTCTACGAGATGTATTACGATTATACCGAGGAAATCAGGAAGGAAGCCAACCACAGAATCCTGGCAATGAATCGCGGCGAAAAAGAGGGATATTTGAACGTCTCCATCCAGGTGGACGCCGATCCTCTGACCGGCTACCTCACCCACCAGATGGTCACACGCCCGGATTCGCCGGCGGCGGAGCAGATCAGCACCGCTTGTGCCGACGCATATGGCCGCCTGATCTCCCCTTCGATAGAACGGGAAATCCGTTCTGCACTGACGGAACGCGCTGAGGAGAGCGCCATTAAGGTTTTCTCCAAAAATCTGCGAGGGCTGCTCTTGCAGCCGCCGGTCAAGGGCCATGTCTGTCTGGGAGTTGACCCGGGCTACCGCACCGGCTGCAAGCTGGCGGTAGTCGATGAGACAGGAAAGGTATTGGCAACGGACGTTATTTATCCGACCCCGCCGAAGAAAAAAACCGCCGAGGCGAAGCAGATTGTTAAACGGCTGCTGGAGGACTTTGACGTGACGATCATCGCAATCGGCAACGGCACCGCCTCCAAGGAAAGTGAAATTTTCATCGCGGAAACCCTCTCTGAGACCCGTTCTCCTGCAAAATATGCGATCGTCAACGAGGCGGGTGCGTCGGTCTACTCCGCTTCTAAGCTGGCGGCCGAAGAATTCCCGGATTTTGACGTAACACAGCGCAGCGCGGTCTCAATCGCCCGCCGCCTGCAAGACCCTCTGACAGAGCTTGTCAAGATCGATCCAAAATCGATCGGCGTTGGGCAGTATCAGCACGATATGAACCAAAAACACCTGGGCACTGCACTCGGCGGCGTGGTGGAGGATTGCGTCAATCACGTCGGCGTGGATCTGAACACCGCCTCCCCCGCCCTGCTCTCGTATGTATCCGGCATCAACGCCACGGTGGCAAAAAATATCGTCACCTACCGCGAAGAAAACGGAAAGTTTACCAGTCGCCGCCAGATCGGTAAGGTGCCCAAGCTCGGTAAAAAGGCGTTTGAACAGTGCGCAGGCTTTTTGCGGATTCCGGGCGGGAAAAATGTATTGGACAACACCGCCGTCCACCCGGAGTCTTATCACGCAGCGGAACAGCTTTTGGAAATCACCGGCTGTACGCTCGACCATGTACGGAAGGGACAACTTTCGGTGCTGCGGGACGCGGTATCCAAAACCAGCAAGGAAAGGCTTGCCGAGCAACTGGGAATCGGCGTGCCCACACTGGAGGATATGATCAACGAACTGCTAAAACCCGGGCGCGACCCCAGGAGCGACCTGCCCAGTCCGGAGCTGCGTACCGACGTGATGGACATCGAGGATCTGAAGCCGGGTATGGTTCTGACCGGCACAGTTAGGAATGTTATCGATTTCGGCGCATTTGTCGACATCGGCGTCCACCAGGATGGTCTGGTACACATCTCCCAGATCTGCAACGGCTATATCAAACACCCACTCGAAAAGCTGAGTGTGGGAGACATCGTCAAGGTGCGGATTTTAGAGGTCGACACGGCAAAAAAACGCATCTCACTGAGCATGAAAGAGGTGGGGTAGAATACGGTCGAAACGGTGCACAGCTTGTCCGGAAAACAGGTCGTATTTTCACTCATTTGTGAATTCTTACAAGAATCCAGAGTGTTTTCCGCACACATTTATCATGGCCTGTGAAACTTTATGCAATGTTACTAAATAAATTTTTTCAAATTTGTGTAATTAGATTATGTCTTTCTGGCTGGATATATGGTATAGTAGGTCTATGGGTTTTTTAAAATAGGTACTGCTAGAAAGGGAGGAATTTTTAAATGGCGGAACTGGAACTCAAAAATATTTATAAAGTATATTCGGGCGGGGTAACCGCGGTAAGTGATTTTTGCCTCAAGATCGAGG
>CABSMD010000310.1 GCA_902478725.1 uncultured Clostridia bacterium | reverse complement strand
ACCCAAAAGGGCAGGACGGACGGGCTGGCGAATCTTTTGAAAAAGGAAACAATGTCAAAGGGTATCAAGATTACCAAAACGGCGGAAGGCTTTTATATCGACCTCCATATCATGGTGGAATACGGTGTTAATATTTCGGCGCTGTGTGACAATATTGTTTCTACCGTCAAGTACATCCTGGAAGACCAGATCGGGATTAAGGTTAAGGATGTAACCGTTTTTGTCGACGGGATCAGGGTGGACTGATCGGTGAATACTGATATCTGGAGGGTATAATGGCTATGTTAGATGGCAGGTTGTTCGCGGCCATGATTGTCTCTGCTGCGCATAACCTTGAGAATAACAAACAGGATGTAAACGACATGAATGTATTTCCGGTGCCCGATGGGGACACCGGTACAAATATGGCTTTGACGATGATGGCCGCCGCCGAGGAGGTCATGAAGAATCCGGACGACGATGTTTCGGTGGTGGCGAAAAATGTTGCAAGTGCGGCTCTGCGGGGTGCTCGGGGCAATTCGGGCGTTATTTTGTCACAGTTCCTGCGGGGATTTTCCAAGGGGTTGGGCGGTGTCGCCAAGGCGCAGGCATCCGATTTGGCGGCCGCTTATACCGAAGCGGTAAACGTGGCTTACCGTGCCGTTATGAATCCGACTGAGGGGACGATTTTGACCGTTGCCCGCCTTGCGGCGGAAAAGGGAAGGCAGACAGCCGATATGGAGGATGTGACCGCGTTTTTAAAGGGTGTGATCGATGCGGCCAACGAGGCGCTGGAACAGACGCCGAAGCTGCTGCCGGTATTGGAGCAGGCGGGCGTGGTCGACGCCGGTGGTATGGGGCTGGTCAAGCTTTTAGAGGGTGCTTATCATGCAGCGGTAACCGGGGTGCCGGTTGCATTGACGCAGCAAAGGGAGGTTCGCGCTAGCCGCCCGGAATCGGTTGATATCCATGCAACGAGTCCGTTTACCTATTGCACAGAGTTTATCATTTTAAAACACAATCCTTCCCAAAAGGCAAAGCGGATCGAAGGGACTATTAAAAATTTGGGGGATTGTGTCCTTGTGATTGATGACAACGGTTTTGCAAAGGTACATGTTCACACCGACAATCCTGGTCTGGTTTTGCAGGAAGCGCTGCAGATCGGCTCTTTGACCGATATCAAGATTGACAATATGAAGGAGCAGTCTGCAAATCGCACCTCTCCGCTGACGGAATCGGGACCGGAGGAAGCTGAGGATGCCAAAGAGGTTGAAATATCCAAGGCTTTTGGTTTTGTAGGTGTCTGCGCGGGCGAGGGGATGTCCAACCTGTTGCGGGACGCCGGTATCGACCAGGTCATCGCAGGCGGTCAGACGATGAATCCCAGCGCGGAGGATATTGCAGGCGCGGTTCGCCGCACCGGTGCGCAGAATGTTTTTGTATTTCCCAACAATAAAAATATTATATTGGCAGCCAATCAGGCGGCAGAGATTTTGGAGGGGCAAAATGTGTTTGTCCTGCCATCCAAGAATATTCCACAGTGCATCACCGCCATGCTTGCCTTTGATGCGGACTGCCCGGCGGACGAGAACTATGACCGTCTATTCCAGGCGCTGGACTCGGTCAAGGCGGCCTCGGTGACCTATTCGGTACGGGACACCAACATTAACGGTTTGGAGGTCAAAAAAGACGATGTCATCGGCATCACCAAGGACGGGATTGTCTGTGCCGAGGAGACCGCAAACGAAGCGGCCCTGTCTGTCTTATCCCGCTTGTATGAGGAGGATGACAGTATCATCAGCGTCTACTATGGCGCGGATATCACCGAAGATATGGCACGGGAGCTGTCACAAACGTTGGAGAAAACCTATTCGGACTGTGATATCATGTGCTATGACGGCGGTCAGCCGGTGTATTATTATATTGTTTCAGTGGAGTAAAGATGGGATGGATCAGAAATGGGATATGAATTTTTATACCAGGACATCCAATATATCAAGGGAGTTGGCGAGGCACGCGCCAAGATGTTCCACACCCTGGGCGTACATACAGTATTTGACATGCTTACCTTTTTCCCGCGCGATTATGAGGACCGCACGATGGTCAAGGATATCGCCGATTGCAGGATAGACGATCTGGTTTGTGTCAAAGCTTTTGCAGAAACGGTTCCCCGTGAAATGAGAATCCGCAAAGGCTTTTCTCTATATAAATGGATTGTGAGCGACGGGACAGGCAGGATGGAGGTCACATTGTTCAATCAGAAATTTCTGGCCAGTACGATACGGATGGGCCAGGAATATATCTTCTATGGAAAAATCGGAGCGGGCAGCGGCGGATGGTTACAGATGGCGTCCCCGGAGATTGAGCCGGCAGAATTACAAGGCAGACTTACCTGTGCGATCGTCCCCAAATATAGTCTGACAGCTGGGTTATCCTATAAAGTGTGCGTATCGGTCATCCGAAACTGCCTTCAATATGCGAAGGGACAGATCCCTGAGATAGTTCCACCCGCACTGCGCCAAAGCTATCAGCTTTGTGAGATCAACTTCGCTCTTGAAAATATCCATTTTCCAGCCTCTGGGCATGACCTTGCGGTCGCGAGACGGCGGTTGGTTTTTGAGGAATTTTATCTGATGTCGCTTGGCTTGCAAAATTTGAAAAACGGCAGGGAAGAGCTCAGCGGCGAGGCCTTCACCGACACCGGATCGGTAGAGGATTTTATCTCCTCCCTGCCGTTTGCCCTCACCGGCGCACAGAAGAGAGTGGTGGATGAGATTACCCATGACCTGTCCGGGTCCAAGGTCATGAACCGGCTGGTACAGGGAGACGTAGGCTCAGGCAAAACAGTGGTCGCGGCCTGCGCGGTGTTTGCAGCGCGGCAAAGTGGATACCAGTCCGTCCTGATGGCGCCGACCGAAATTCTGGCCCGGCAGCATTATGAATCGTTTGCGGGCTTTTTTCATACCCTGCCGATCCGGATCGTTCTTTTGGTGGGCAGTATGACCAAAA
>CABSMD010000309.1 GCA_902478725.1 uncultured Clostridia bacterium | reverse complement strand
CCTCTTCGTCGGCAGCGTCAGATGTGTATAAGAGACAGCTTGATGACCGCATCTTCGCAATCCGCCTTTCGCAAGGTGCGCATCATATCAGACTTAAAGGTTTCGATCTGATTTTTCAGCGCACTGCCGTATTCCCGGTCCTCATAGAGAATGGCCGCACATTCCCGGATGCTGCAGGCCGAACCGCGGCGAAATACCAGATACGCAAACAGCTCCTTGCTCTTTGCGCGGGCAAATTCGAGCGGTTTTCCCTCATAAAACACTTCAAAATTGCCGAAGCACTGGACACGCAGGGAAAGCTCCTTCCTCACAGGCACTGTGGTCAGGCCGATATTACGAAGTTCCTCCTCGATTGCCTCGGCCGTAACAGGCTTCATCAGGTAGCCGCGCGCATGGAGGGAATAGGATTCCAGCGCATACTGCGAATAAGCCGTAACAAAAATGATCTCGAGCGCCGGGATCGTCTTTTTCAATTCCAGTGCAAGGTCCAGTCCCGTCCAACCGCGCATCTGAATGTCCAGGAAGGCGATATCCGGAAGGATCTCCCCCGTTCTCACCGCCTCAAGCGCTTTCGTCGGATCGGTATAGGCGTGAACCGCTGCTGTCGGCTCGGCAGTTTGCAGCGCCGCTGTCAGATCGCTCAGCGCCAAAGATTCATCGTCAACAGCCAACAAGCAAAGTTCCATCATTCGCTCTCCTTTCGATATTTGGGGATGCACATCGTCACATTTGTCCCCTTGTCGATCCCGCTTTCGATCTCCATGTGCCCACCGCACACCGCGGCAAGGCGCTCACGGACGTTCCACAAGCCGATATGCTTGCCGCCCGCCGCAAGCTGCTCTGCATCAAACCCGATGCCGTCATCCGAAACAGTCACGACGAAATCCGACTCGGTCTCGCTTGTAGAGATGATCACCGTCCCGCCCTGAAGCCGCTGCATCACGCCGTGGCGCACCGCGTTTTCGACGATTGGCTCCAATGTGAGCGGCGGCAGGGAGAATTGCGTGACCGGCGTGTTGAAAAGGACGGTCAGATCCCGGCCAAAGCGCATTTTTTCCAGATCAACATAGTGTTTGGTATGCTGTAGTTCCTGCAAAAAAGGAATGCAGCCGGTATTGCTCAACGAATCGAGATTCCCTCGCAGGTAGAGGGTAAAATCCGTCAGCGCGCTCTCAGCCTCGCGCGCGTCAATGCGGCAGAGCGCGCGAATGCTGGTGAGCACATTGTAAAGAAAGTGCGGCTGTATCTGGCTGATCATAATGGAGATACGCTGCTGCAAGAGCTGCTCTTCCTGCTGCTTTTCGTATTCGATCTGCACAGTGATATATATCTGGATGAGACAAAACGCCACAACGACATGAGCCAGTGTGATCTCCCCGATGACCGTGTCAACCACTACCGCGGCAGCCACCAGCAGCTCATAGAAAAGGAAAGAGATCGCCTTGCGGTTGGTCAGCATCCTCCTGAAGTTCAGAATGATGCCGATGTTGACCACCATCGGCATGGCCAAAAAGAAGAAGTAAAGCCACGGGTGATCCGACAGATGCCACGGGGCATTCTGAGAGCGCGACGTGATGACAGAGATCATCACGAGCAGAAATCCATCCGCGCTGAGGCCGGTCATCAAAACGGTATATCGCTGCAATTCCTTCGAGTCTTCATTGATGTAACTGATGAGATAGGTGCTGTAAAAAATGAGCAGTGGAAATGCCGAGGCGTAGCAGACAAAATAGCAGGTCTCGCGAAGCCGCGGAAGGGCAGGAAGAAAATCAAGCCCGATCCCCCAATAGATCACATCGCTCAAAAGCCCAATGGTGTTGATCGCCAGCATCCAGAGGAAATAGGAGCGAAAGCGCCTGCGCGAATGACTGCCAAAGACCACGCTTGCATAGGTCGAGGTCGTCAGGATGGCGCAGACGAGTTCCAGTACCACGCCGACCGGCGTGAGCGGATTTTCCGGAACATCACCGCGCGCAATGGCGTGAAAGGTCACGATCATCAACGCGAGCACAATACCGATCGTCACAAGACAGCCAATGCCCGTAGCTGTTCTCTTGTCTATCCGCACAGCCGTGTCCCTCCCCACTCGTTTGACCATAAGGGTATTTATTTTATCTTATTTTGACGGCCAATGCAAGCCGCTGACAGATGTTATAGAAAAGGCCGATTTAGTATTTTATTTCGCGTTTGTAGGTTTGTATGTTGTAAGAAATAAACCTAAAATGTAGTAATGCCATACAGATAAATCTTACGCAAAAAAGAAAAATTATGAAACCAAATGACCGTGTTCCACAATATTAAAGATGGCGGGTCCTTAAATGGATATCCGAAAGAGGGCGAAGCTGTGGATGAACAGGAAGCCTTAAAGAAGTGAAGCGCGAAAACGAAAGTGCGTTAGAATGGGTTATTAATCGACATACAGCTTACGTCAACACAATTATTTAAGGATTTTTCCCAAAGATGCTGGCAATAAAGGCTCATCCGTTCAGGAATGACATGGCAGCCAAAAGAATCGTCAAAAAGGCAAAGCTGATCCCAGAAAAAAGAAAAAGGAACTGTTTTCCACCATTAGGAACATGGTGAGTATATTCCCGAAAGGTAATAAGGCTTGCCAGAGAAGCTACCAGCGTTCCTGCGCCGCCCACATTGACGCCAACCAGAAGCCCGCAGGCATCCTGCGTGAAGCGGCTGAGTAAAATGGCGGCAGGAACATTGCTGATGATCTGGCAGGTAAGCGCGGAGACCAGCATGGTCCCGTGGGACAAAAGGCGAGCGAACAGTATGTGGACAGCTTCCATTCGAGCAAGGTTGCCGGAAAAGGTGAAGAACGCGGCGAAGGTGGCCAGCAGTCCCCAGTCCACGGTTTTTAGTGCGTGCCGATCCAAAAACCAGAGCGCCAGAACAATGACCGTCAAACCAAGGACATAGGGTACCAGCCGCAGCACCATGGCAACGGCTAAACAGAATAGTCCACCATAGATAACGGCTCGGC
>CABSMD010000308.1 GCA_902478725.1 uncultured Clostridia bacterium | reverse complement strand
TGGATACACTGCTTCGCGGCGGAATGCTGCCGGAGGAGATTGAGGAGTATTTTTATTGCGGCTGATATTTGCCGCAGAATCTATAAAAGATGGGAGGGATCAATATGCAGTGGACATTATTGGGGTTTGTTGTCTCGTTGGCGATTCTCTGCCTGATGGAGAGCCTGAGCGCCAAGAAGGAGGTGAAGAAATGACGATCCTGTTTGCCGTAGCCGGTTCCCCGCTGGCCTGCTTTGCAGAAGGAGCGATCCTTGCTGCAAGCGTGTACCTTGTGAGCCGAGGCGTAAAGAATCCTCTGCGGAATTCAAAAAAGTAAAAGGAAGCGAGGGAATTAGGAGGGGGAGTTGCGCGAATTGCTGCACCAGCGGGAGCTGGCTGCAGCAATCCATCTCCCCCTCCTAAAACCACCCCCTGTCGCGAAGAGAGTGTTGGCTGTTCCTTCCGAATTCCGAATTACAGAAGGAATACTGCTTTTCCGTCTATTTGTTTACGCGTACGCGCTATTTTTTGGTATTATCTACTTTTTTCGCTTGTGGAATGAGAAATACGGAAGAAGGATAATCCTGCATTATTATTCCATAAATAGTTAGCGAATATTTGCAAGTTATTTTTTCGGCACAATCCACAAGGATATTGATGGATGCGTCACTTTTCTGAAAACACTCTATGTCTCTTTATATTCCTCGGAATGAATTTCGCACGGTTTAGATACCAAAATGTGTTATATGCAACTTTTAAATCAAATGCAGCTATACCACAGATCAGATCACAATAATCAGCGGATTGATATTCAAGACTATCGAGAATCTCTCTTTTTAACTCAAGTAATAATCGTTGTTGGTCAATCGACTGGTGCATAAACGTCCACAAGGCGCAGGCACCACGTCTTTTTAGAAAATCTGGCGTGTCTTTATGGAGCTTTGCGTCAGGTTTGCCCATACAAGCTTCCGAATCAAATTCGTCTTTGAAACGCTTCTGAAATTCCCCAAAAGATCTTCCCAATAAATCCTCGAAACGAGTACGGCGCCCCGATGATACTTGAAGCAGATAAGCAAATGTGTCTATCATCATATTCCGGACGTTATATTGTTTATCATTAGGGATTCCTGGTGGGAGAACTCCAAAGCAAAGAGTGGAAAGTACCATGTCGGCTTTTATGCTAGCCAGATTTCTTAGTGGATATATTGGTAATTTAAAATCTCTCCGAAAACTAAACGCCGAACAGGTCATAAAGCCGGGACATGTTTGACATTTTAGCAGATTCTTTGAATCTGCCAAACTAGCTGCCCCGGCTGAATGTTCTGAATCATCTGAACGCATCGAAACCTTTGAGCACAGCGACTCCCTCAACTGCCTAATATATTTTTTCCCTTTTTCGGTGGCCTTATATGCTTCGATTTCCCTATAGTCGGCGCAGTTTTGGCAGCGTTTGAGTGTAGATTTGTATGCTTCGATTTCCTTGTAGTCGGCGCAGTTTTGGCAGTGTTCAGGTATGGCCTTGTATGCTTCGATTTCCTTGTAATCAGCACAGTTTTGACAGCGCACGGACGTGGACTCTTGTGCTTCGCTTTCCTTGCAGTCAGTGCAGTTTTGACAACGTTCGAGTACGGCCTTATATGCCTTGATTTTCTTGTGGTCAACACAGTTTTGGCAGCGTTCGAGTATGACGCGCATTGCGCTTGAGTCCCCGTTGATGAATCTTGGATGTTTATATAAAAATTGTTCAGGATCATCGGTATCTCCAAACAAATAATTGGGGGAGCATTCAAAGCGTAGACATATTCCGACAAAATGTGCTTGGTTTAGAGGCTTAGTAATTTTCTTCTCAGAATTCTTTTTATCCTGATAGGCCTTGCTATCTACGGCTTTTTTGCTGTTTGAAGCTTCTTTGTCACCTGAGGCTTCCTTGCCTTTTGTGGGTTTTGGGCAGCCTATGGTTCTTAGTTGCTGAACGTATGTATGCGATGCGCCAATGAACTCTCCTAAGTTTTGATCGCTGATGTTCTCCTTGTTTTGCAGCTTACGCAGGCGACCTGCAAAACATCGCAGCATTTCTTCGGTGATCCCTTCTTCAAAATATTCGCATGATATTTCATATACAGCATTGAACAACGTTTTGTCTTCGTACGTTTCCCGCTGATTCTCTATCATTTCAGAAATTGCATCTATGCTTTTTCGCCCGCCCTTGCTCATATATACACCTCATTCACGTAAAATTGCAAGTTATTTTCTCCTGTACACTTTGTCAATTTATTTCCAGTTGACCTTATGCTAGAATGCTGGCATCGCTAGCGACGATTCTTTCAAAACCGAGGAGGTCTTTATGAATAATAACGATAATACGTTGGTTGCCGTGGTATCCGGAGGAGAGATTAAAAAGAGGCATGAGGGCAAGCACGAATTGATCGATCCGTTTATTCTCCCGCCTGACTATAAACCCGGTGCATTCAGTCATTCCGTTAAAAGTGGCTGCTCGAAGCATGAGAAACAGGATGAACAGAATTCTGTGAAAGAACCGGACACTGTTGTAAAAACCGATTGCTTTGATCTTGTCCGTCCGTTCCTGAAATCCAGCGAGTCAGTATCCTGTGATGAGCCGATGTGCGCTGTTGCGCCTGCCGCCCCGCCTGCAGCTCCGCCTTCCAACCCGCTTGTACCGAAGCCCTTTATGCTGCCTTCGCCGCCTGATATCTGGAAGGGATCTGCGCCGACAACCTATAGGCGCAATGCACCGAACGCAATGGAACTGGAAAAGTTGTATCTCTCGCAGCGGCTTATTCGGACGAAAGGAAATGCAGTGTACATCTGGAACGGGAATTTCTATCGCAATATAAGCATGGATGAACTGAAGCGTGATATAAAGGGGCTTCTTCGTCCTGAATTGGAGATTAGAGGGACGCCCAATCAGCTTCATGACATAATCGAGTGCATTTTGGCAGAGCCGACTATTGCGGTACGGGATGGGGTGGCTGATCCTCCGCACAACCTGTTGAACGTAGC
>CABSMD010000307.1 GCA_902478725.1 uncultured Clostridia bacterium | reverse complement strand
GGTTTTGTGTGTGAAAATATCCCCACAGGTGGGGTTACATACGTTATAAAATATATTTTTGTATTTTGTGCGGAAAATAAAAAAATTGGAGGTTTATTTGTGGCAAAAAAATCAAAATTGAAGATCATCCCGTTGGGCGGCCTGCACGAGATCGGCAAGAACATGACGGTGTTCGAATACGGGAACACCATCATCTTGCTCGATTGCGGCCTCGCCTTTCCGGATGACGACATGCCCGGCATCGACCTTGTGATTCCGGATATCACCTATTTGAAGAAAAACAGGGACAAGGTACGCGGAATCGTCCTGACACACGGTCATGAGGACCATATCGGCGCATTGCCATATGTGTTGGGGGAGATGAACATTCCGGTCTACGGTACCAAGCTGACGCTTGGGATCGTGGCCAACCGCTTAAAGGAACATAATATCAAGGCAAAGCTGAAGGTGGTCAAATACGGCGATGTGGTTCATCTCGACGCTTTTGATGTGGAGTATATCCGTTCCAACCACTCGATCGCGGATGCGGCGGCGTTGGCAATTCACACCCCCATCGGCACGGTGGTGCATACCGGTGACTTTAAGATCGACCCCACCCCGATTTCAGGGGAGATGATCGACCTGGCCCGCTACGGCGAGCTTGGTAAGGAAGGGGTTCTGCTGCTGATGTCAGACAGTACCAATGTGGAACGGCCCGGCTATACCATGAGCGAAAGCACGGTCGGCTCCTCTTTCCGCGACATCTTTAAGGACTGCAAACAGCGGATCATTATAGCAACCTTTGCTTCCAACATACACCGGGTGCAGCAGATCATCGACGCCGCGGCCCAGAACAAGCGCAAGGTAGCCATCTCCGGCCGGAGCATGTTAAATATTATCGGCGTTGCAAACGAACTGGGATATATGAACATTCCGGAAAACGTCTTGATTGACATTGACGAGATCAACAAGTATCCCCGTCATAAGATCACCCTGATCACAACCGGAAGTCAGGGGGAAACGATGTCCGCGCTGACGCGGATCGCTTTTTCCGATCACCGCAAGGTGGAAATCACCCCGGGCGATCTGGTTATTATCTCAGCAAATCCAATTCCGGGCAATGAAAAGCTGGTGTCCCGCGTCATTGACGAGTTGTTTAAAAAAGGCGCGGACGTGATCTACGAATCTTTGGCTGACGTGCACGTTTCCGGCCATGCCTGCCAGGAAGAGTTAAAACTGATTCTGGGGCTGACCAAGCCAAAATTCTTCATGCCGGTGCATGGGGAATATCGACACTTGAAGCTGCACACCCAGTTGGGAAAAAGAATGGGGATTCCGGATAAAAATATCTTCCTCATGGACAATGGCAAAGTACTTGAGCTCACCCGCGACAGCGCGAAGGTGAACGGTTCCGTCCCCTCCGGCAAGGTACTGGTGGACGGCCTCGGCGTGGGCGACGTTGGAAACATTGTTCTTCGCGACCGCAAGCACCTGGCACAGGATGGCCTGATCGTGGTTGTGATCACCATGTCGAGCGATTATAACAATATCGTTGCCGGACCGGACATCATCTCCCGCGGCTTTGTCTATGTGCGCGAGTCGGAGGATTTGATGGAGCAGATGAAAAACGTGGTGCGTGCGAGCATATCCGATTGCAGCGAGAAGAAGCTGCACGATTGGAACACCTTAAAATCAAACGTGAAAAATCAGCTTGGACAGTATATCTACGAAAAGACCAAACGCAATCCGATGATTTTACCGGTGATTGTAGAGATATAAGCAATGAAATGCAATATAAGATGCCGCAGAAGCTATATAGTATTAGCTTCTGCGGTATTGTTTTACCGTTTTTTCAGTTTATTGTTAATTTTTTTTGATTCTGAACAAGCCATTTCAGCATGTTCTCATTCGTTTGAGCAAGTTTTTGAAATTTGTCCAGTCCGCTGAAATACGCGACACAGATCATCTGGATGGAAAAGACCACATAGGGTACCGCCTGTTTCTCGAATTTTGAAAGTCTGGCGACACGATCGTAACCGGCAATGATCGTTTGATAGACGGCCAGCCACTCCTCCGGCCCGACGGTATTGTTCGCAAAGATATCGCACAAAACGGCTGTTGAAGCGTAGCATGGGTCAAAAATCCGGACGTTGATCTCTGAAAGATCAAAATCTATAAACCCGACCCCGTTTCCCGACAGGATGATATTGCCCGGATTGGGGTCGCGATGGATGATCTGCCGGGGAAGCTGTGGGTAAAGTTCCGAGAAGACAGTAAGATAGCTGTCTGCAAAACCGTCCGGCAGCTCCATGACCTCCAGCGTTTTCGGAAGTGCCCATTCCCTTACGTTCTCCAGTAGATTGGTTTCATTGCAGATGGCCGTGCCGTTGTTTTTAAGCGCCTTATGCAATCGTCCCAGCATTTGTCCCAGCTTTTGGGCCATTTCATGATCCGCCGGATACAATTCTTCACACATAAGCTGTCTGCCGCGTATCCGGTTCGTCAGTATAAAATACAGGCCGCTGTCGTTGATGTATTCCCCGCCGTCTCTTGTCAAAACCGGCGTCGCGGCCAGCATCCCTTCCTTCTCAAGGGCCCTTGCTATTTCAATATGGTTCTTTAAGCTTGCCAGGCCCGCAGAGGATTTTAAAACATAACGCTCCCCTACATAAAAAGCGTTTTCGTTTTTATTACCCGTGTCCTCATAATAAATATTGCTTATCTTTTCTTTCTCCAAACCCCAATACCGTAATATATCCGCGGCCTTTTTATGTGTTATCATTCTACGTCCCTCCTGTTCTAGGTTGAATGGACAGGGCTTTTGTACCCTGTGCGTTTTGAGATAGGCGGAGGGAGAACAATCGTATTCACGCCGGAAGGCTTTGTAAAAGCCGGCATAGGTAGCAAAGCCATAGGCAAGCGCCGCCTCCACCATCTTGCCGCCCTGCGCTATCTCATACAAGGCATTCATCAACCGCCGGCGGACGATATACTGCATGACGGGCATCCCAACCGTTTGCTGAAACAGCCTGTAATCTGTCTCTTATACACATCTG
>CABSMD010000306.1 GCA_902478725.1 uncultured Clostridia bacterium | reverse complement strand
GCATTATCTTCCTCGGGCAATACCGCCGTCCCGAGGCGGTACGATTGGGAACGTTGGAGCGTCAGACCCGACCGTTTTTTTCCAAGGAAAAGAGATTTAACAGCGTGCAGCCGGTCTGCGGATTACTCCCACAGACCCTTAGCCTTCATGTCGTCGATGTACTCATCGCAGTTAGTGGAGTCAACGACCTTGGAACCGGAATCAATAAAGGAATCAACCTGTTCGCCTTCTAGCGTCTTTACCGCAGCTTCAACAGCCTTGTAGCCCATGTCATAGCCGAGCTGGGCGATATCCATGCCGAGCGTACCGTCCTTGATAGCGGAGATAGCGGAGGTATTGCCGTCAAAGCCGCAGACGATGGTATCGGCATACGCCTTCTATCTATAAACGCAGAAAAGCTGCACTTTTGCAATAAAAAGTGCAGCTTTCATGGCGGAGACAGAGAGATTTGAAAAGCAAAGTTTTGATTTTTTACATCTTTTTCTGTGTTATTCCGTCTTATTCAGTTCATCATCCCGTTTTTTGAGTACATATAGCACATACAGTTTCGGTTGTTTTTATCGTGATTGCTGTCACGTTGCTGTCAGCCCGAGCGGTTTCCCGCTCGGGCTTTTGGCTTTTATACCGGTCTAAACACACCGCCGTCCAGACGGCCGATTACCCATGCGTCAGAGCCGTTGACCTCTACAATATATTCGGCCTCCCATTCATACTCACCAATCTTTGCGCAGACCAGATATTCGTTCTCTGCATATGGTCTAACATAGTCGAAACCGGTACAGTAATCGCCTTGGCTCTCCACATAGCTGCTGACCGCACCCTGCGCCAACTTTGTCGGCGAAACATCCTGCTCGGCCCAGCCCATCTTCTGCTCATATGCAGAAATAGTATCGACATTCGCCTTTTCTACATCACTCAAATCGCTTCCATCATAGGACGAATTTGGCGTATACCACGATTTAGCCGCAAAGTAATTCTGGATTTCCTGCGTCTGGAATACATAGCCGTGACGAGCAAAAATCTCGTTGCGGGCCAGCAGCGCCGTCTTTTGATCCCAGCCTGCCATATCGGACTCAGTGATATACTGGCGGTCACTCGGGAAAATATAATCAGCCGATGAGATATCCGCAGTCGATGCCAGTTCTACTGCTGTCGTATCAGCAGTGTCCTGCTGTGCATAGTCGTTCATATCCAGATAGCCATACGCATCCAGTACCCACGGAACCGAGGTTTCCAATGCGTCCTCACCAAACAGTGTACAAAGCTGTGCGCGATCACCTGTATAGTTTGCCGCTGCGCCATACAATACCGCAGAACCGGAGATTTGATCCAGCTCATCAATAAAGGCTTTCATCTTCTCTGCGCTGTCGAGTTCTGTTTCATGCTTTGTGGTGTAAGCCATAAAGTATAGACTGTTTAACTCTGCCGCAAGGTCGCTTGCCTTTTCAATCTCTGTATTGGGATCATGAAAAGCAGAAATTTTGAACACCTGCTCGTCCAGCATTTTGAACTGAATTGTTGTGTCTCCCACAGTTTCATCTGTATATTTTACTTCAACAATCTGCTGACCATCATCGTTCTCTCCGCCGTCCCACTCGGCTGTGCAGTCCAGCAGATCTTCATAGTAGCTGCTGAGCAATTCCTGCACCGTCATATCGGTAAATTCGCCGAGATAGCCATTTTGTACGGTTTCGATATAAGTGTCCGTGCTGGTCGAGCCTGTATTACCACCAGACGTACCAATCATCACTGCAATCAAAATCAGTACAACCGCCACAATGCCGCCGATGATAAACTTCTTTTTACCGCCCTTTTTCGATGGTACTGGCGCTCCCTGTGGTGGTATTACATTCTCATGAACGTTTTCTGTGCTTGCAGCAGCTTCCACCGTCTTTGTGTCCTCTTGAACTGCCTCTACGCCCAGCGGAGAGCCGCATTTCGGACAAAATGTTTTCTTCTCCTTAATTTCCGTACCGCAATTTGGACAGAACATCTTTTACCAACTCCTTAGCATTAAATTTTTTACGAATAACAGCAACGTTATCGCCATAGAGCAGATACCATATCCCGCTAAAACGCCTGTTGCAAATCTTCTTCGATTGGTAGACACCTGCCACTCCCATAGCTGAGTTAAACCGTCTATCACCAGTGGGATACAGCAAACGGCATACACGCTCACGCTCTTTCTACAAACCGTATACGCTGGCACAGCGAGAATATATCCAACCAGAACACCTGTACAGCGGGCACACAGCGGAAACTTCCTGCCTTTCCAGTAAAAGCTCCTATCTGCGCGTTGATGACAGCCTGCTCGATGGCCGACTGCCATCAGCCATTCATACACCGTTTTCTTCATCACGAGCCTTTTTCAGTCTATCTAAATACTCTTTATATTTCTTTGCATTTTCGACTGCTTCGTTTAACTCGGTTAAGGCTGGTGATAGCTTTATGTAATACGGCGGCATCATGCACATTACTCCAATCACCATTGCAGCAAGAAACCAGATAATTATCGTAATCAGTTCGTCCATATCAATAGCCAGAAATGCTATAAAGCCCATCAATGCAATGATGATTCCTCTCCCAATCATCCGGAATGTATTCTGTACCTTACACGCCGGGTACTCTTGCAAAAATGCCTGCTTATCCGCTTTCAGGCGAGCTTTCAAAGCCTTATAGCGGTTTTCAGCTTCTATCACTTCGTTGTCGATATTCTGGAGTATTACTGGATTCGCTGCCGACAGCAATGCTTTTCGCCTAGCTTTTGCATTAAGTTCTTGTTGAATTTTCTCCTGCCGAGCCTTTTCCGCTGCTTTCGCAGTCCCCGCTTGAAACTTTTTACCGCAGGAATGGCACACCCAGTAATCATCGGTAAATCCCGGACTTGCTCCGCACAGGCCGCACAATATACCGATCGGCCCGAAAATCATCATACCGCAGCAGGCATCTGTAAACGATCCGCTGCTGCCAGAATGATGAACAGCCACATACTGCGTATTTTCCGAACCGCACTTTGGACACTTCACGCGATCCCCTCCCCTTTGCTTTCTTATGCACAGCATATCATTTCCAG
>CABSMD010000305.1 GCA_902478725.1 uncultured Clostridia bacterium | reverse complement strand
CCTCGTGGGAAAGCATTTCCTCATCGGCCCAGAGAATTTCTGCATGCAGAATATTCTTAATATCTTGAATCGTCATATTTGCCCTCCTGTTCCCATTATAATAGGTATCAGAGCCGGTGATTTTGCCGCAAAACCAGGAAGCGGACAATCCCGGTAGCATACCAGTCAAAAAAGCCGGACTTTCTCCCTTTTTTTTGGATATTATACCATATCCCGCCGGCAAGAACAAGGCGCCAGCCCAGCTCTTTCCTGCTTTTTCCGGATGGTGTGGAAAATATACTAAAATTTTTGTTATGTTTTTTTGGAATATCAACAAATTTCGTAATATTCATCGAAACATGGTGGATTTTGTCGTCCAGTCCTGTTATAATTTTAACCAGTCTAGAAGCATAAGGATTTTTGCGTCCAAAAACCGCTTGGCACTGGGAAAAACGGTTAAAAAAGGGGCAGCGGCCGGTGGTGGTCCGATTTCGCGCCTTATGCAGATAGAGGAGGGCTCCGGGGGAGTCCGGAAACAATAATTTTGCCGTTTTACGGCGGAACGGAGGTTTTCATGGCTACTACAATTTCAGCGGTTCCCTTTAACGGAACCAAAGAGCAGGAACAAAAGCTTATTGAGCTGATTGCCGCCCACAAAG
Organism: uncultured Clostridia bacterium; assembly: GCA_902478725.1. GTDB lineage: Bacteria > Bacillota > Clostridia > HGM11514 > HGM11514 > CABSMD01. The sequence continues at coordinate 2,437 of CABSMD010000305.1, read as the reverse complement.
GGCAAAGAGGCGCTTTAATGCCGGTCCTGCAAGGCGCGCAGGAAATTTACGGCTATCTTCCTATCGAGGTCCAGAAGCTGGTCGCACAGCATCTGGAGATCCCGCTGGAGGAAGTCTACGGCGTTTCCACTTTCTATTCTCAGTTTACTTTGAACCCCAAAGGCAAATATAAAATTTCTGTTTGCCTGGGCACCGCCTGCTACGTCAAAGGTTCCGGCGACGTATTCGCCAAGCTGGGCGAATGTCTGGGCATCCAGGGCGGAGAATGCACCAACGACGGCAAATTCTCCCTGGAGGCCTGCCGCTGCATCGGCGCGTGCGGTCTGGCGCCGGTTATGACCATCAACGACGACGTTTACGGCCGCCTGGTCGCCGACGACATTCCCGGCATCCTGGCCAAATACGCGGAATAAACGATGGAAGAACTGTCGTTAAACATCCTGGATATTGCGCAAAATTCAGTGCGGGCAAACGCCACCCGTGTGGACATCACCGTGGCGGAACTGCCGGCTGAAGATCGGCTGGTCATTACCATCAACGACAATGGCTGCGGCATGACCCCGGAACAGGTCGCCCATGTGGAGGACCCGTTCTACACCACCCGCACCACCCGCAAGGTGGGGCTGGGAGTTCCCTTTTTCAAAATGGCCGCGCTGATGACCGGCGGGGATTTCTCCATTCAATCGCAGGTGGGCAAGGGCACCCGGGTGCGGGCCGTTTTCGGCCTTACCCACATCGACCGGATGCCATTGGGCAACATGGCTGACACCATGTGCATTCTGATGGGATGCAACGAGCAGATCAACTTCTCCTTTACCTATCAGGTTGGGGAGGCGGTTTTTACTGTCAGCACGGCGCAGCTGCAGGAGATTTTGGACGGCGTTCCCCTGAACACCCCCCAAGTGATGGACCTGTCTCTTATACACATCTGACGCTGCCGACGAAGAGGCATCTGCCAGTACGAGCCTGTCGTCGAGGTCTACGAACCCGGTAAAGAAAAGGTTACTTATGTAAAAATGACTCCCGAAATGGCAGTTAAGGTTGTCAACGATCACCTGGTCAACGGTAATGTTGTAACCGAATACACCATCGGCGCAAAAACGAAATAAGGAGGAAACCAACATGTATCGTTCCCATGTGCTGGTCTGCGGTGGTACAGGCTGTACCTCCTCCGGCAGCGAACGGATCGTCTCCGCTTTGGAGCGCGAGATCCAGGACAATGGCCTGTCCGAAGAGGTCAAAGTCATCAAAACCGGCTGCTTCGGCCTTTGCGCATTAGGCCCCATCATGATCGTTTATCCTGAGGGCGCCTTTTACAGCATGGTCAAACCCGAGGATATCCCGGAAATCGTTTCTGAGCATCTGCTCAAAGGCCGTATCGTCACCCGTCTTCTGTATCAGGAGACCGTGCAGGAAGACACGGTAAAATCTTTGAACCACACCCAGTTCTACGCCAAGCAAAAACGTGTAGCGCTGAAAAACTGCGGCGTAATCGACCCGGAAAACATCAACGAATACATCGGCCTGGACGGCTACATGGCTCTGGGTAAGGTTTTGACCGAAATGACCCCCGATCAAGTCATCCAGACCATTAAAGACTCCGGCCTGCGCGGACGCGGCGGCGGCGGCTTCCCCACCGGCGTGAAATGGAGCTTTGCGGCGGCGCAGCCTGCGGGTCAGAAATACGTCTGCTGCAACGCCGACGAGGGCGACCCCGGCGCATTCATGGACCGTTCCGTTCTGGAAGGCGACCCTCATGTTGTTCTGGAAGCAATGGCCATTGCCGGCTATGCCATCGGCGCAAGCCAGGGTTACATCTATGTTCGTGCGGAGTATCCCATCGCAGTAAAACGTCTGGAAATCGCCATCGGCCAGGCCCGTGAAAACGGCCTGCTGGGCAAAAACATCCTGGGCACCGGATTCGACTTTGACATTGAGCTGCGTTTGGGTGCCGGCGCGTTTGTCTGCGGCGAGGAAACCGCGCTGATGACCTCCATCGAAGGCCATCGCGGCGAGCCCAGACCCCGTCCTCCGTTCCCGGCGGTAAAAGGTCTGTTCGAACGGCCCACCGTGCTCAACAACGTGGAGACCTACGCCAACATTCCGCAGATTATCCTCAAAGGCGCCGACTGGTTCGCCTCCATGGGTACTGAGAAATCCAAGGGCACCAAGGTATTCGCGCTGGGCGGCAAAATCCATAACACCGGCCTGGTAGAAGTTCCCATGGGCACCACCCTGCGGGAGATCGTCGAGGAAATCGGCGGCGGCATTCCCAACGGCAAGAAATTCAAAGCGGCGCAGACCGGCGGTCCTTCCGGCGGCTGTATCCCCGCTTCTTTGATTGATATCCCCGTTGATTACGACAACCTGATCTCCATCGGCTCCATGATGCGCTCCGGCGGCCTGATCGTTATGGATGAAGACACCTGTATGGTGG
>CABSMD010000304.1 GCA_902478725.1 uncultured Clostridia bacterium | reverse complement strand
AAATCTGCTTTACCAACATGTTCATCCGCTCCTTTTATTAAAATTTGCGCTTGTCAATGACTCGTTTGGTTTTCCCCTCGCTGCGTTCGATGGTATTCGGTTCGACAAGCTTGATTTTAGCGGCAACGCCAAGCGTACTCTTCACGGCGCCGGCAATCTTGTTCTCCAGTACCTCGATCTGTTTGACCTCATCCGAGAACAGCCCCTCGGACATCTCGACCCAAATTTCCAACGTATCCAGCGCATTGACACGGTCCACGATCAGCAGGTAATGCGGCTCCACATTGGCGATATTGAGCAGGACGCTCTCCACCTGCGACGGGAACACATTGACGCCGCGGATGATCAGCATATCGTCGGTTCTTCCGCACGGTTTCTCCATACGCACAGCGGTACGCCCACATTCACAGATCTCATGGTTGAGACTGCACACGTCCCGCGTGTTGTAGCGCAGGAGTGGCAAGCCCTTCTTGGTCACCGTCGAGAACAACAACGCGCCGTGCATCCCATCGTCCAGCACCTCTTCGGTTTCCGGATTTATGATTTCGGGAATGAAATGGTCTTCACAGACGTGGAGGCCGTTTTGTTTATGACACTCATAGGAAACGCCGGGGCCAATGATCTCGCTGAGACCGTAAACGTCGATTGCCAAAATACCCAATCTTTCCTCCAGCAGCTTACGCATTTCCGGTGTCCACGGCTCCGCGCCGAACACGCCCGCGCGCAATTTCAGCTTCTCCTTCGGAATACCCGCTTTTTCAATCGATTCGGCAAGATACATGGCGTAGGATGGTGTACAGGCAAGCAAATTCGAACCGAAATCAGTCATGATTTGAATCTGCCGCGCGGTATTGCCGGACGAGGCCGGTATGACCGCCGCACCAATGGTTTCCGCACCGATATGCGCACCCAAGCCACCGGTGAACAGACCATAGCCATAGGATACGTGAATGATCCAGGATTTATCCGCGCCAGCCGCCGTCAGGGTACGGGCCATGACCTCGCCCCAAACGTCCAAATCCCCTTTGGTATAACCAACCACCGTCTGCTTGCCGGTCGTACCACTGGAGGCATGGATTCTTACAATATCGTCCATCGGCACCGCAAACAGGCCAAAGGGATAATTGTCCCTCAAATCCTGCTTATTTGTGATCGGAAGCTTGGAAAGGTCGTCGACCGACTTGATATCGCCGGGCAATATCCCTTTTTCATCCATTTTTTTACGGTAAAACGGAACATTCTGATAGACATGGTTTACGGTTTCAATCAAGTTTTTGCTCTGAATCTGGTGCATTTCATCCCGCGAGATACACTCCCGCTCTGGATTCCAATAGTTCGGCATTGGCTACATCCCCTTGCTTCATAAAATGAACGAGTGACTTTGCACTCAAAAATTGCATTACGCTTTCTTTATTCCTGATAACCGGCTTCAAAAGCCTTTAAATTGACATCGATAAACTTCGCCGGCACCGTTTCGTGCAGTACATCGATCCACACCTCTTTTGGTATATCAGTGTTTTTCGCCATCACACCGATCAGCACCACATTGAGCGCCTTGGTATTGCCAAGCTCCGCCGCCTTATGCAGAGCGTCAAGCGCAATCAGGTTGATCTCCTGCTTTTTGATCTTACTGGCAATTTCCGACGGATAAGAAGCGGCGCCGATGATCACCGGCATAGGATTAATATTTTGTGTATTCATAATCAGTGTACCACCTTTTTTCAAATATGGCAACCACCGATAGGCCTCCAATTCCTCAAAAGCCAAAATAATATCCGCCTCCGCGATGTCAACCACCGGGGAGCTTACTTGTTCGCCGTATCTAACATAGGTCACGACACTGCCGCCGCGCTGCGCCATGCCGTGCACTTCAGACACCTTAACGTCATATCCCTGCCGGATCAGCACATTGCCTAAAATCCTGCTGGCCAAAAGGGTTCCCTGTCCCCCGACGCCTACGATCATAATCGACTTTGTCATCATTCTTCCCCCTTTTGAATCGCACCGAATTTACATACCTTCTGGCAAAGGCCGCAGCCGTTGCACAGGGAGTCGTCGATTTCATAGCCCGTTTCGGTTTTATGGATAGCCGGGCAGCCGATTTTCATGCACATGCCGCAGCGTTTACACGCTTCGCTGTCAATCTGGACCGGGCCGTCAAATTTTACATATTTAAGCAATGCACAGGGACGCTGAACGATGATAACCGACGGCTCTTCCGCCGCCAATTCTTCTTTGAGCGCCGCCTCCAGCCCTTCCAGGTCAAACGGGTCGACCACGCGAACACGTTTTACGCCGACGGCATGGGCAAGCATCTCTAGATCGACGACGCTGGTTTCCTCCCCTTTTAGGGTATACCCAGTGATCGGGTTCTGCTGGTGCCCGGTCATGCCGGTGATCGAATTATCCAATATCAAAATGGTGGAGGTACCCTTATTGTATACCACGTCGATCAATCCGGTGATTCCGGAATGGATAAAGGTAGAATCCCCGATGACCGCCACAGAATTTTTAACATAGTCGCGCCCGCGCGCCTTTTCAAAGCCATGCTGAGAGGTGATACTGCCGCCCATGCATAGGCTGGTGTCCATCGCGCTTAAGGGAGCCAGCGCCCCCAGCGTGTAACAACCAATATCGCCTTGCACATGCAACTTCATTTTATTGAGTACATAATAGGTGCCCCTGTGCGGACAGCCCGGACATAACACCGGCGGGCGCACTGGGACCGACTCCTCCGCCTTGGCAAAATCAGACTTTTTCTCGCCCAGAATCTTTTCACGAATGATATCCGCGCTCAACTCGCCGCAAAGTGAAAAGATTTCCTTACCAATTACCGATACGCCGATCTTTTTGCAATGCGTCTCGATAAAGTCATCCAGTTCCTCGACCACATAAACCTGGTCGACCTGGGAGGCAAACTCCAAAATCAACTTTTCAGGCATCGGGTAGACCATGCCCAGCTTCAAATAGCTCGCGCTCTCCCCCAATGCCTCCTTGGCATATTGATAGGAAATACCGCTTGCGATGATCCCGATACGGCGGCCGCCCCACTCAATCCTGTTCAAAGGGGGTTCTTCCGCCAGCGCCTTTAACTGCT
>CABSMD010000303.1 GCA_902478725.1 uncultured Clostridia bacterium | reverse complement strand
ACCCCTTTCCATTATACAGATTGTTTTTCTGTCCGGCAAATCGGGTATGGGGGCAAGATACTGCATGGCACATGATAAACAGAAAGCGGAATATAATATCATGCTGACAAGAAAGCTGAGAGCAAACTATCGCACTGGCTACTGGGAGTTTTTTTACCCATACGAAATCTCTTGGGGTTGTTCCGGAGGATATGAGGGTGCGTTTGTGAGATAAGGGAGAGATGTGAGATGAGTAAACTTAGTTTTAAGACTTTTTGCATTGAATACTACGCCGAGCATACAAAGCAATCGAGCGAAAAAGTATATGAGATATTTAAGGACACTAAGTTATTGGATTTACTTGATAGTGACTATGGCGATCTTCATGGAATGGGAATGGAATATTTAATGCAGTTTTTTGATGAGTATTTGGGGGAGGGGAAAAGAACATGATACTGTATCACGGGACAACACTTGAAATAAAAGAACCGAAAATCTTTCGGAATGAAATAGGGAGAGATTTCGGCTTTGCATTTTACACGACAGACATAAAGGAGCAGGCAGAGAGGTGGGCTGTTCGACGGGCGAAGGTGCTTTCTGTGAGGGATAAAAAGAGCTATCCTGCAGTTGTGAATGTCTATGAATGGGATAATGATGTAAAACTGCATAACAAAGAATTTGAAGGTGCTTCTTTGGAATGGTTGGAAATGGTTGTAGCTTGCAGGAGCGACCTTGATTTCAGTCATGAATTTGATATAGTGACAGGAAAGATTGCAAACGATAATGTGGGTGAAACGGTTTCCTATGTGTTGCAAGGAATCATGAGGAAAGAGGATGCAGTAGAGCGTTTGAAATTTGAGAAAATCAATAATCAGATAGCTTTTTGTACCGAGAATGCCTTGAAGCAGTTAACATTTGTGAAGAGTTATACAGTGGAGGTGGAATGATGTCACATGCAACGGTTCGAGCGACTAACATTCCTGAGATTGTAAAGCTGATATGCGAAAATATGCATATGTCGGAAAGTGAGGCGCTGGACGCTTTTTACAGTTCATCAACGGGAAAGAGTTATGCAAATGATGAAACGGGTTTATATGGACAATCGGTATTATATGTTTACGGACTGTTTTGTACTGAAATGAGAAATCAAAAGTCGACATAAGTATCGGATGTGTGCCCGAAAATTAGTGAAAATAAATCTATTAATATGTGTTTGTCAAATGAAAATGTGAGCAAAAGGACCCCAAAAAAGTGAGCACCATCAGCACCAGATTTCATGTCGTGAGCAATGTTTTTCGCAAGTACCAAATGCTCACATTTTGAGCACCTGAAAAGAAGGGTGCCGTTTGCAAAAGAGGGAGCCCTGAGACCCAACGCACACAACGGTGCCCAAAGCCCTTTTGCACTAATTTTGAGTACCCTAATTGTAAGTCCTCTGGCGGTTTAGGGACTGGGTAAGGCAGTAACTTTCGCCAGAGAAAATCACAATATGGCTTATCACCGGCGCTGACAGCCTTTGGGCCTGGAGGATATTGAGGCATGGGCGCTATGCAATGATTTTGAGGACCGAGGCGTATTTCACACAAGTGATGCGGTCATCAATGGCGTTCAGCATATGGCGGTCTCCTCGGTGACAGCCTGCTGCCTTAACACGATGGCGTCGGACACGGTGCGCGAAAAATCTTCCTGGACAGGAGATACCGGCCTCACCTGCGAGCAAATGCTTTACAATTTCGGCGCAGAGCAGTTTTTTGCAAAATGGATGCAGGATCTGCGGGATTCGCAGCGTCCCGGCGGCAGTATGCCCTGTGCATTGTTCCATCCCCGGGGTGGGGGTACAACAGCATCACTGGACCGGACTGGTGCAATCCGATGTATGAGGTGCCCTATATATGGCAACGGGAGACATACGAGTCCTTGCTGAAAATTATGATGCGCTGTTGAGGCACTGCGCATATATGCGTGCGATGGCTGTGGACGAGACCGTAAAATATGGCCTTGGCGACTGGTGCGCTCCCTTTGACGGGCTGTCTCTTTATGTAAATATGACGAAGTTCAAATGCCCGGTCGAAGTCAGTGATACGGCATTTCGCTATGCGGCGGTCTGCGCATCGGAACGATGGGCAGGGCTTCTTGGCAGGAGCCAGGATGAGGCTTGTTTGCATGCGGAAGCAGAATCAATACGGGCGGCATTCCGAAAGCATTTTTATGATAAGCAAAAGAACCGTGTAGCCGGGGACTGTCAATCTTCCACGGCCATGATGCTTTATTATGGATTTGCAGAGCAGGACGAGATACCGGGCCTGGTGCAGCGTTTGTCTGAGCTGATCGACGCCCAGAATGGGCATCTTGATTTTGGCGTCCTTGGAATGAAATCCGTATTGAACGTTTTGGGGCAGTATGGACTGGTGAAAAAAGCCTTGCAGATGATTGGGGCCCCGGATTATCCCAGCTATCGTTATTGGTTGGATCAGGAGGCAACAACGCTTTGGGAATGCTGAAATGGGAACGGTTCGCATTGCCACCACATGTTCTCAGACGTTTCGGCCTTTTTCTACAAATACGTTGGCGGTATCCTTCCGATGGCGCCGGGATACCGGGAAATTCTTCTTCGCCCGGCGATCAATTGTGGGATTGCAGAAGTGGAGTGCCGGGTCAAAACAGTTTTGGGCACGGTGGAATGCAGCTATATAGCGCAGGAAGATGGTGTGGCAATTCATATTGCTGTACCACATGGAGCGACGGCTACATTGGTATTGCCACATGAAACAAACAGAGTTCTTGCGCCGGGTACATATGATTTTTTGACACATTAAAACGCCAAAGGAGAAGCATAATAGTTCATTATGCTTCTTTTTTTGATATAAAGTCAATAGAAAAAGTACGCGGCAGATATATTCATAGCATAAACTGTAATATCGACGAAAACGGAAACATAAATACCAAACAAGAAAGTACCAAAAAAGGCAAAAAAGTCGGTTGACTGAAAAAGAAACAGATTGTAGTATAAAGGGGACAACAAAATATATTTTTGTGGCCCCGCGGCGCATACCAGTCCGCGGGGATGGACAAGGGAATCGGGTGAGAATCCCGGACGGTACCGCCGCTGTATGCGTAG
>CABSMD010000302.1 GCA_902478725.1 uncultured Clostridia bacterium | reverse complement strand
GCAGCGTCAGATGTGTATAAGAGACAGATGGTTCATAGCTGTTTCCAAAATAGCATCGATGGTTTCAGTTGAAATGCCAAGACCATCGCGCAGGTTTTCCTGGTGCTGGTAGATCAAGCGTCCAAGCTTCTGTGGGTCAATCTGTGGCCCACGCAGCAATGCAAGCGCCTCCTGCAAGATCCGGTAATTATTGATGTTAGCCGTCAGCTTGCGTTTTCGGAAATCATCCAGCTTATTCAAAAGCTCCAGCTTGTTTTCATCCTCATAAAAATCACGCACACTGCCGGCGCCATACGGTTTTAATTGCTCCAACGCCTCAAGCGTGGGGATTTTTGATGCGGCCAGTACCTTTGTCGTATCCTTCTGCTGCAGAGAGTCAAACAGGATAAAACCCCCGCCGACGTTTTGGTCGATCCTCTCCGCCGTCACATCTGAACGGAAATTCAAATGTACCAGCCCGCCAATCGCCGAGGTATAATGATCCATCATCCCGCCCGGCTCGTTAAACTCCAATACCTCCGCTGCAAAACCCAGATAGGCGATTTTTTTTACGTCATCCTTGTCCGGATGGCCGATCCTCTCCAGCAGCGCCTTGATCAGCACAATAATCATGGTGCTGGAGGAACACATACCCTTCCCAATCGGTATCTCCGAATCCATCTTAATATCGGCGCCCCGAAGCTCATAACCGTTTTTTAGCAGCAGGTTCACAGAGCTATTGAGATAGTCCCTGTTATTACGATATGTAATCGGCTCCTTCAGATGAATGGTATATTCCTGATATAGATTGTTGTCATTTTGAGCATTAAGACTGTCGATGCTAGAATCGCGGATCAGGATGTGAATGATATCGTCATCGCGTTCGGTTACCGTTGCGGCAAAACGCAGGTCAATCGCCGAGGCAATGACCTCCAGGCCCAAATAATCCTGATGTTCGCCAAACAAGCACAGTCGGCTTGGTGTCGAAACCTGAAACATAGTATTCTCTCCCTTGCAATTTTGGTTATTTTATGATAGTATCATTATACAGCAAAACGCCCGGATTGTATTTATCAAATCGGGTACGGAATTTAACCTTTTGGATACAGTTTTGGAGAGAATGGAATGGAATTTGTAAAAACAGCACTTCCACACGAGATTGCGATCGACAGCATCATCACACTACACTATTTCCGGTATGCCAAGGATTTTCTGTTCAGCGGGGAGAAGCATGATTTTTGGGAGCTGGCCTATGTGGACAAGGGAGAGGTCGGGGTGATGGCCGACAACAACGGCTATGTCTTACAACAAGGCGAGGCTATTTTCCACGAACCAAACGAATACCACAATATTTGGGCAAACGGGAAGTATGCCAATGTGGTCATTATCACCTTTTCGTGCGGCGGCAAAGAAATGGATTTTTTTCGGCATAAAATCCTAAAAGTCAGCCCTGACCGAAGAGAATGGCTGACCCGTATCTTTCAGGCCGCCTCACAGGCCTTTTTGGACCCGTTTGATATTCTTGACCAGAAGCGGCTCACATTGCAGGAGGATATTCCGTTCGGCAGCCGGCAGCTCATCAAGAATTATTTGGAAATTCTATTGATACAGCTTATACAGGATAACCAGCAGATAGACAAAGACAAACGTCTGTCTCCCGAATCCAAAACGCAGAACGAACAAAAGATCATAGATACTGTGATCGGTATCATGGAGAGCAATCTTTATAACCAGATTACCTTTGACGACATCGCTGAAAAAATTTGTTTCAGCAAAAGCTATCTGACCAAATTGTTCCGTGCAAAGGTGAACAAGGGAATCATGGAGTATTATCTTGATTTGAAGATCGAAGAGGCAAAAAAATTGATCAGCGAAAAAGAGCTTTCCTACACACAGATTGCAGAAAAGCTCTCGTTTGGCTCGATCCATTATTTTTCAAAAATTTTCAAGATAAAAACCGGCATGTCCCCGCGTGAATATGACAGGTCGGTCAGCAGTACTCTATTGATTTAAAGGCAATGCTAACCTTGTACCCCACTTTTTTAAAGAGAAATGGTTTTCGTATCCAGCATGTGTTGCACGGCACACATCAGGCCGAGCTTGGAATAGGAATAGGCCAAACCGCCCTGCATGTACGCGATATAGGGCTCCTTAATCGGTGCGTCCGCGCTCAGCTCGCTGGTCGCACCTTGCACAAAGGTTCCCGCCGCCATAATGACTTGATGCTGATAACCCGGCATGTCCCACGGCTGCGGGGTAACGAAAGCGTCCACCGGCGCGCCCTTTTGGATGCCCTGGCAGAAGGAAACCAGTTTTTTCTCCTCGCCGAACCGGATCGCCTGAATGGTACAATATCGCGCTGCGCTGCTGGCCGGATGCACCGCAAAGCCCAGCTCCTCAAAGACAGACGCACAAAGAATCGCGGTTTTGATGTTCTGGGAAGTGGTAAAGGGCGCCATAAAGATGCCTTGGAACAGCTCTTTATTATGCCCAAGTGTCGCGCCGACATGCTTGCCGATGCCCGGCGCGGTCAGCCGGCAGGCGGCAAGCTCTACCAGATCGGCCCGCCCCGCGATATAGGCCCCGCTTGGAGCAATGCCGCCGCCCGGATTTTTGATCAACGAACCGGCCGCAAGATCGGCTCCGTACTCGGTCGGCTCCTTCTCCTCCACGAACTCACCATAGCAGTTATCCACCACGCAGACACAGTCCGGCTTTTTCTGTTTGACTAACCGAACAATCTCCCCAATCTTTTCAGCGCTTAAGGAATTGCGCCAATCATAGCCCTTGGACTTTTGAATCCAGACCACTTTAACCGTGTCGTCAATACAGTTTGCGATGCCGCAAAGGTCGGGTGTTCCGTCCTCCGACAGTTCAACCTGACGGTAAGAGATACCGAACTCCCTGAGCGATCCGCCACCCTCTCCGCTGATGCCAATGACCTCCTCCAATGTATCATAGGGCTTTCCGGTCGCACCGAGCAGGGTATCGCCCGGGCGCAGGATGCCATACAGGCAGAGTGCAAGCGCGTGGGTGCCGGATACGATGCTGTGACGCACCAGCGCGTCCTCGGTACGGAAGATGTCGGCATAGATCCGTTCCAACGTTTCACGGCCCAGA
>CABSMD010000301.1 GCA_902478725.1 uncultured Clostridia bacterium | reverse complement strand
GTTGTGTGGAGCTTAATCGGAAAAGATTTTCTTTTCTGTATTCGTCGGTAATATGGCAAAAAGCATAGTGGTTGTAAGCTATGCTTTATTAGGTGTTGCCATTCACCGAGAAATAGAAATGAATTTCATCCTTAATGAATTAAGTATCCGGTCACTGACATCTCGTCCGTGACCTTTTTGTTTTGTACAAAAAAGGTAATTGCTTTTATTAGAAATATTCGGAGGGATCATTACGATTTATGAAATGAATATGTTATGGATAATAGCACACTTGACCGTGTTCTGCACTTTTCCGATAGACTGCTCAAAACGCATGATTTTATAAAATGCCGATCACAATGGCAGGCAAGAATAACCGCACAACCCGAATTACTTGTATATGCGCAGGCCTCTGATGAAGTGGTAGCGGTCGCGCTAGCTTATCTTGAGGATAATGGAAATATCACCGTCGGTGTTGTTGCAACGGAACAACAATACAGAAAGCAAGGCCTTGCGAGAAAATGTCTGTCTTTGATAGAAAATCGTGCGAAAGATCTGGGTGTCCATCTGATTGCTTTGGGTTCTGTCGATTCCGCCGTGGAATTTTATGAAAAACTTAGATACACTTCCCAACTGTTAATTCAATCCCCAAAACATACGGTTGATGAACTATTATCCTTAAACCCGGGTTTTCCTATTTTATTTACAAATATCTATGACGGCACTATCCACCAACTTTGTCTGAAGTTAACCAAAGCGGATAGCGGCTTGCGACAAATCTATGAAAAAACTTTTGATGACTGTGATACACAGATTATGTGCTGGAAAGCTATTTGAGGGGGAGAAAAATGAATAATTTTACTATGTCTCATCTCGGCGTCATGGTTGATATGGCTGGTTGTCCCAATCGCTGCCGGCATTGTTGGCTGGGTGCGCATAAAAACGGACATATGAACATAAAGGAGTTTCAAGAGATCGCCAGCCAATTTAAAAGCTGGAGAGATGAAAACGGAAAAGGCATTTCGGAATGGAGTTTTTTCTCATGGTGGCGGGAACCGGACTATCACAAGGATTACCGGCACCTATGGGAACTGGAAAAGGCCTTGTCCTCGCCGGAATGCGCCGAACGTTTTGAGCTTTTATCCACCTGGAGGCTGGCCCGTGACGATTCCTACGCCGCATGGGCGGCAACGCTTGGGCCCAAGGTTTGTCAGATCACTTTCTTTGGCATGGAGGATACCACCGACTGGGGAATGCGGAGAAAAGGCGCTTTCAAGGATCAAATCACTGCTACCGAACGTTGTATAGAAGTGGGAATTGCTCCACGTTGGCAGCTTTTCCTGACGAAACGTTGCCTACCAGAGTTGGAAGATTTCCTGCGTCTAATGCATGAACTCGATTTATGGCATCGCTGTGAAAAAATAGGAAGAAAGTTTGAATTCTTCATCGGAGGCATGACGCCCGAGGGCTGTGGCTATGAACTCGAGGCGGAACGCCTCGAACAGCCTGACCTTGAAAGGATTCCGCGGGAACTTGTAACGCTCAGCCGTGACGGCCTGTGTATGCTTGGACGTCCTGAGAGTGAACTGGTACAAGAACTCCTCCAAGAGAGCAAGCCCCCAAGAATGGGCGCAAGTTTCCCCTCTGTCGCTATTGATGCGGATTATGACGTGTATCCCAATATTGCCGAACCAGCCAGTTGGTGGCGGCTAGGAAATCTCGAAACAGATGGGGTGGACCAGATAATGGACACCTTATTCTGTGGAGCAACACCAGGTATGATCGCCAATCAAACGATTGCTGTGTCGGCATTAGCCGGACAGTATGGCGTTGCTGACAGTCAAAAGCTGTATAATAAAGGCGATCTTATCTGCCGATTTATGCATCAATGGGGTATAGATTCGCTCAAATGACGGGCTGACACTCAGCAAAAAAACGCGTCTGCGGCTCTCTTGTCCGCAGGCGCGTTTTCTCGCAAGTTGCGGGGAATACAAAAGGAATAGTAGGTTAACGATCCCTTCTGTGTTTATACTCCCTTCGTCTTTACCATAAATAGTATGACAGATGTTGAGTTCATCTAAATTCTATCATACTATCCTAAGAAGCCAATATAGAATGGGGTGATAAAATGGATAAGCAACCACAAGGGCGTTTAATGCCGTTTGATTCAGCGGAATTGTCCGCTCGCTGGACTTGGATTTTGTCGTTCCTTCGACCAATCCATAATGATTACTGTTTTCTTCGCCGTCCCGGTTTTTGACATATTCCAGCGTCCGCTGCACTTTGAGCGTCCGTTTCTGAAAGTCGATATCGTCCCACATAAGCCCCGCCGCTTCTCCCAGACGCAAGCCGGTAAACAGGATCAGCACAAGGCCGTATCCCAGCCGGCAGACGCATTTCCCGTTTCCATAGCGTTCCGTGGCGTGTTCGCAATACAGCTTGATTTGCTCTTTTGACATTACTTGAAAGGATTTCACGTTCTTCTCGGCTTTCTTCGGCAGCTTGGCGCCAAAGCAGGGATTTTTCAAAAGCCGGTCTTTCATCATGGCGTATTTGTAAACACCGTTGAGAGCCAGATATGCTTTTCGGATAATGGAATAGGAACGTCTGTCATCATTGAGCTGATTGATGAATTTTTGAATATCCTCATGGGCGACGGAAAAGAACTGCATTCCCTTGAAATAGGGGATAATCTGATGATGAATGGTGCTTTCCAGCGTGTCATAGGACTTGGGTTTCAGTTCGATTCGCTTGTAGGTGGTCAGCCAGTTCAGCATATACTCCTCGACGGTCTGTTTTCGGATTTCCGTATAGGTGCCGCTGGCAATCTGTTTGGCAAATTCCTTGTATTTCTTGTCCAGCTCCGCTTTTGTCTTGGCATAAAGGTACTTTCGCTTTCCGGTGCCTTCGATCCGAATGGCTCTGTACCAGATACCGTCTTTTCGTTGCCGGGGGGCGGTACCTTCCCCGTCGCTGCGTTTTCCCATAAAAAACACACTCCTTTAACCGTAGTATGCATTTTTATGGCAGGGAACACGCTCGCCCTTATTCTCCGCTTTTACTGGCAACCACACTACAACCACAGGAGGGTAAAAACAGAATAAAAAGGGGGAAAATCGGATAATTTGGCCGGGGTGCAGCCG
>CABSMD010000300.1 GCA_902478725.1 uncultured Clostridia bacterium | reverse complement strand
GATCTGTCTGCCATCCATCAAAATAGATAAACACAAGTTTAACCTGTGAGACGCGATTTTTCAATAACTTAAGAATTTTTAAGGGGATGCACTATGGAATTATGCATGAATCTAGAATATTTATCAAAAGATATTGGATTATCGGAAGCGGTAAAGGCAGTAAAGAACGCTGGTTTTCGGCTTCTTGATTACACTCCGGATGTCAGCAGGGATTGGCGGGCTGACATATACGAGGTTCTTGATTGCATCGAATCAAACGGACTGCAGGTATATCAAAGCCACGCTCCATTTAACAGATATCTCAAAGCAAGCGCAGAAGAGCATAGAAGGCTGGTAGACGAAAGCCTCAGTGCGGCGGTCCTATTGGGGGCAAAATACCTTGTTGTGCATGGAGACGAATTTGATTTTAGCAATCTTACCTATTCGCCGCAAGCCGCTTTGGACTATAATTATGATTATTTTGCCCCTATCGTAGAAAAGGCAGAAAAGTATGGCGTTGGAATTGCTTTTGAAAATGTATTTGAAGAAAATCAAACCGCTCCCCGCAATTGCTCAAAGGCAGAGGATTTGATTGCGTTAATTGACAGGTTTCACTGCAGCTGTGTATGCTGTTGCTGGGATTTTGGTCACGGTGCAGTCGCTTATAAGGAAAAACAAGACGAGGCCATCCGCCTGATGGGTAATAGAATTCGCTGTACCCATGTACATGATAATTATTTGTACGCAGATATGCATCTAATTCCGTTTTTCGGAAAAATTGACTGGAGGACTTGCATGAATGCCTTAAAAGAAGGAGGAATGCCGGAGGTGTTGAGCTTTGAGCTTGTGTATGGCTGTGTCCCTTTTTCGGCCGCCTTGCCTGCTATGCGACTTTTGTATTGTTTGGGAGAACAACTTATATCTTTTTGATTTGCTGCGTTTTTTATAAAATAGATTGAAAGCGGAACCCTTTCATGCTATAATAGCAATGATGCTATAGAAAACATTCTAAATTTATCTAGGAGGTAACTATGAAAAAGGTATTGGTTTTAGTATTGGCAGCAATATTTTTAATGAGTGGTTTTACCGTTTTCGCAGATCCAATGGATGATTATCAGGCGGCAATGGAGCAGGAGTTTTTAAGCGGTGAGATCGCTATGGAATTTTCTGTCCGTTTCAACGCTGTCCCGTCTGAAAAATTGGGCATTACATCGGAGGATGTAGAGAATCTTAACAATTCCAGGATGAATTTTAAGATCAAGATGAATTCCAACGCCGATCAAACAAAGATGCAGATGGCTATGAACATGCAGATCGTATCGCCTGAGCCGTCTTTTGTTGAGGAATTTGCAGATGGTATGGAGATGAACGCCTGGTATGACTGGGATTTCACCGATCAGGAAAACCCGAAGTACAATGTTATTATGCAGGTGCCGGGAGAAGAGCAATATCAGTATTTTGATTACATAAAACTGATGGAGCTGTCTGGCATAACGGTAGATTCCTTTACCGATTTGATGGATACCGAGAAGGCCGCGCAGATGGAAGCGGTTTTGATGGAGGGGATCGACGCCGAAAAATTCCAGCCGGAGTATAAGGATGGAAAGTACGTCATCACCCTGGATGAAGAAACGATTAAGGCTTCCGCTAAGACGCTGATGCTCAACATGGGCGACTTTATGAAGAGTTTCTTTACTGTATCGCTTTCTGGGGACATGGCAAAGCAGGAGCAGGACTATGTCAACATGATTACGGAGTTCTTTGAAAAGCTGGATGGAGTACAGCTTTTCGCGGATGACGCGGTGGTGCTCACCACAGAATTAGACGATCAGAAACAACTGAAGCAGCAGGAAATGGAGATCAATTTAAAGACAAATCTTGTCCAGATTGGGAACGCGTTTGCTCTGGATAACGGTGATTTGGATGAAAAAGATGCAGATATCGACCTGACGGTCAGCATGAAGATCAGCTATAGTAAGATCAACGAAGAGGTTGCTATAGATTTTCCTGAACTGACGGAGAATAATTCGGTTGATATTATTGGATTAATGATTTCCAGTATACAGCCGGTTGTGAGCGTGGGAAGCGACAAGAATAAAATATACATTACCGTCAATGGGACAGCACTCCAAATGAAGGAGGAGCCCTATCTTTCTGATGACCGCACGATGGTACCTCTGGCTGAGTTTTTGAACGCCCTGTATCCCGAACAGGTTATCTCTACTACAAACGAAAACGGGGTTTATCAGGTTTCGTGTGACGCCATCAAGATTTCTGCATCCGACGGAGCTTTACAGGTTACGGTTAACGGAACGGATGTGGAGCTGGATGCTCCGGTTGCGGTAGATGGCAGCACCGTTTATTTTCCCGTTCGTGTAGTTGCTGAAGCCTTGGGCTTTCAGGTTGGTTGGATAGATTATTCGGAATCCGGGAACTATACCGGTGGTGTTGTTGAACTGCAAAAATAGGAAAGCCTGCCCCTTGACATGTATAATGCCGGGGGGCATTTTTCTATATTTTTACGGGAGGAAGATCATATGCAGGCAAGAAGAGTAACCAAAGAGGATAAAACAATCTTTTGCACAATGGTCAGTGACTTTTATACTTCAAACGCGGTAGACCATACTATTGATCCGGAAAATATACAGCAGACTTTTCAGCAGGCCGTGGAGAACAATCCCACATTTGAAGCACTGCTATTGGAGGATCATGGACAGGTGGTGGGCTATGCCTTGCTGCCCCTCTATTGGAGCAATGAATTTGGTGGCAATGTCCTGTTTCTGGATGAACTGTATATCAAACCGGAGTGTCGGGGAAATGGCTATGGAAAGCAGTTTTTTACCATGCTGGAGCAGGAATATTCTGACCGTTACAAATGCATTCGTTTAGAGGTCACACCGGTCAACGAGGGGGCGATCCGCCTCTATCGCAGGCTTGGATTCGGGGACAGGCCGTATTTGCAGATGATACGGGAAAGGTAACGGCAGGGTATCGAAAAGTGCATTGTGCACGATTTGGCATTGTGGGTATGCAGAAGATGTGATATACTGTAAGCAACTTCGGTTTCTACGGAAAAGTAGCTACCGGTAAACGAATGATCGATGAGAGAAAGCGAAGTTGCTCAGTGATACTAAAATTTATGATATAATGTAAGCAACTTTGG
>CABSMD010000299.1 GCA_902478725.1 uncultured Clostridia bacterium | reverse complement strand
TGGGTTCTGCTCGCAACGGGCGTTTTTACGCTCTTTGCGTGGGCGGGCGGAGATCAGGAGCTGAAAGACAGTATATCCGGAATTCTTATTGTTCTGGCCGGCGGAATCGCATTGTTGGTGTGGGGCCGCAGGATGAAGGCGACCGCGCTGAAATACAAGAAATACATTGCGCTGGTAGCCAACCAGAGGATGTACCGCCTGGACGAGATTTCCAATGCCGCTGCTTTGCCTTATGAAACGGTAAAGAACGACCTGAACCGTATGACCGAATGCGACTATTTTCCCGGCGCGTACCTGGACGAAAATACGGGCGAGATTGTACTGGCGGCGCACGCTGCCGGGGCCGGGTTACGGCAGACGGACGGGGGAATGCGGTCTCGGGATGACCAACCAACAGGGAATGCAGAGCAACGGATTGTTACCTGCGATGGCTGCGGCGCGAAAAACGTGGTTACCGGCTCGCTTGGCCGGTGTGAATACTGCGGCTCGCCTTTGCAATAATTTTTCAAAATTTTACGTTTCGCGCTTGACAAAATCAAAGAGGTGTGCTACAATACGAATGTGTGAAAAGCAAAGCTGTCGTGAGGCAGTGACGCAAAGCTATAGGGTCTTTTTTGAAAGACAGCCAGTTGCCATAGTTCTTACGGACTATGGTTTTTTTATGTCCGAAATTGAAACAGACGAAAGGGGAAATGCGAAATGAAACGACGGAACTTAGTTTGTCTCTTACTGGTGTGCTGCCTGGCGTGCGGTATGCTCGGCGCCACAGTGTTCGCGGCGCCAGCGTCAGAGCCGGACACGGTGATGGGTACAACGACATTGTATGATTATGAAAGGTCAAAGACTGGCGGGAGCCAATATCTTCTGTTCGGCAGGGTGAACGATGGATACGGCGACCATAACTCCTGGAGCCGTGAAGAGGACTACCGTATCTCACAGGGACTGGTTGTGCCGGAGTTGACGACCGACGGGGAGCTGCAGCTCGGCACCGTGCGGGTTAAGAAGGGCAAATGGGGTTATGAGTATGTACAGCTGTCGGTGCCGAATTTGAGTACCGCCAGCAAGGGAAAGCTGTTCCAGGACGGTGAGAAGGTCGGCACCTATCAGATGCCGTTCGTTTTCAACGCTGGTACCGGACGCTATGAGTACGACAGCAAGAAGAATAACCTGGTGGCCAATGCAAAGACCGGGATGCTCGAATACACCAAGCCCAATGACATCGGCTTTATGCCGCTGGGGACGAACAACTACCTGTTCGGTGCCAAAACGGTACTGCCGTTTGTGTATCCGCAGGGCGGCAAGGTCGACGGCAAGGATATGGTGTTCGAGTTCACCGGAGACGATGATGTGTGGGTGTTCATTGACGGAAAGCTTGCGCTCGACCTGGGCGGTATCCATAACGCCGTGCAGGGAAAGATCAACTTCCGCACCATGCAGACCGAAATCATCGGCAAGATCAACGACGGGGATAAAAACGATACGGTTCATACCGAAAAGCTGGACTTCGACACCTCCAAGAAAAACCACGAGGTACGGATTTTTTACTTAGAGCGCGGCGAGGGTTTTTCCAACTGTAAGATGAGCTTCAACCTCGTACAGCCGACCAATTATACCATCAAATATTATGACGGCGCGGAATACGACGGAAAAACCGGCGATACCGGACTGCTGGCGACCGTGACCCAGACCGCCCGCGCGGACGGCACCCCGCTTTACGCGGGCGATCAGGTGAAGCAGAGCGAGATCAAGATCAACGTCAACGACAAGACCGCGGATCTGATCGCGAGCGGCCTTTATTACGGAGGCTTTGTCGTGGACGAAAACTTTATCAAGGTAACCGACCCGGACAGGGTCGTCACAACCGTGACCGAGGATGACAGCGATACGGTCTATGTCGTGTTCCTGCCCAAGCCGTCCTATACGGTAACCTATTGGCAGAGCGGCAGCGGGGATATTTCCGACACCGCCGCGTGGAAGCAGATCACGCAGAAGGTTTATAACGAAAAGGAAGGGAAACAGATCTTTACTTCCGATATCGACCTGTCTGTTTCCTTCGGCGGGGAGACCTTTAAAAACGGTGTGATTGCCACAAAGAACAACAATGGATTGTTGGGCACGCTGACAGCCAAGGAACCGTTCAATGTCGATGTGGTGTTCCTGCCCGGCGGCGGAACAGAGGCGTATTACACGGTCACCTACTGGCAGAGCAGTAGCACCGACATCACGGACAGCTTTGCATGGAAGCAGCTCACCCAGAAGGAGATTTATGAAAAGGAAGGGACGCAGATTTATGCTGCCGACATAGCCCTGTCCGTTTCGCATGAGGGAAAAAACTATGAAAACGGCCAGATTTGGGCCAAAAATATGGACGGGGTGCTTGGGACGGTAAGCGCGTCGTTCCCGTTCAACGTGGACGTGGTATTCCTGTCCGGCACCGACAAACCGGAAGAGCCGGATAAGCCGGATGTACCGCCCTATAAGCCGCCCTATGAGCTGAGCAACAATTACGCCTACATCTTTGGGCGCACCGACACCTTGATGGAGCCGCATGATGTGATCCTGCGCGGCGAGGCGTGCGCAATCTTGCACCGCCTGCTCAAGCAGAACAACAAGCTGGGCGGCTTCTGGTATGACGCTGCCGCCGTGCCGGCCTTTGCTGATCTTGGCGGACGGTGGGATCGCAGCGCGATGGAATTCATGGTATCCCTCGGCATCTACAACGCAGACCCCTCCGCGATGATTTATCCGGCTAACCCCATCACACGGGCGGAGGCGTTTAAGCTGTTCGCGGTCTCTCTCGGGTTTACAAGCAATGCCCAGTTGCCTATTGAGCAGTACGGCCTGATTTTGCAGGATGCGGGCTATATCGTCGGGTACGACGACGGTTCGCTGGGGTATGAAAAGAATATTACGCGGGCGGAGATGTGCCGGATCTACAACGGTATCATCGGGCGCCATTTGAGGCTTACCACGGCGGACGGCACCGAGGTCACGCCGGCTACCTACGGCTTTACCGATATCAGGGAAGACTGGGCGTATGACGATATCATGAGCGCGACCAGCGCCTATGATGAAGATGGATACGTCGATCTGAATGCAAGGGCTGACAGAAAAGATTTGGATGATTATTGATCCAATGCAGACC
>CABSMD010000298.1 GCA_902478725.1 uncultured Clostridia bacterium | reverse complement strand
GACAGAGCGAACCATTGCTTTTAATAATATAGTAGTTATCCCTTCCCGCATAAACATCTGCATTGTTGGTCGAATTATTGTAAGACACAGGCGTCTTGAGCGCAGTATCGCCCCGCGCATGGAGCAACTGTCCATAGCTGTTTTCCCCCCAACCGAAGATCCTGCCATCGTTGCGCACCACCATGACGCCGCCGTCTCCGGCCGCGATTTTAGTAACATTATGAACATTGGAATCGGTTACCTTTTTTGCTTTTGAACGATTGGTTTTTGTACCATCGCCAATTTGATAGGCATTGTTTTGTCCCCAGGCGTAAACCTCCCCATTTTGCGTTACGGCATAGCTCGTGTTGTTGCCGCAGGCAATGGCCTTCACATTGCTTAAAACCTCATCGTTTCCACTGCTGTCTACCGTCAGAACCTGCACAGGCGTTGACTGGTTTGTCGTTGTTCCATTGCCGAGCTGCCCTTGCCCGTTGTACCCCCAGGCCCAAACCTTACCGTCTTTAATCGCCAAGCTGTGTCCATTTCCACAAGCGATTGCCGATACGCCAAAATGAAGGCCGCTCACTAGGCCAGGCGCAGATTCGTGATGGGAAATCGTTCCTCTTCCCAAATGTCCCTCTGTATTTCTGCCCCATGCCAGAACACCGCCATAATAGTCTAGAGCAAGCGCCCAGTCCTTTCCCGCAGCCACATCCGCAAAAGAATTGTTAGTGGAAACGAGATGTGGTTCCGTGGTAGAGGCCCCTTCGTATCCACACTGGCCATAACTATTGTCCCCAAAAGCATAGATGGTATGGTTATAGTTCAATAACACATTAAACCGGTTGCCGGATGCCAGTTGTATAACCTCATCAAAAGCCTTAAACCCGACATCACTATTGTTTGCCGCATAATCCAATGTAACCGTATCATTATCCCCGTTTGGGTTGACATATTCCTTCCTGACCGGGCGGTTAGCGCTGTCATATTGCCAACAGATATCATTGCTGTTGCCGTCGGTCATCTTTGTCAGATTGCCAAAACAGTCATATTCATACTTTTTCAGGACATGCTTGGGCGTCTCGTACCCTGAGACATATTCTTCGACCAGGTTGCCCCGCGTATCGTATAGATACGTTTTACAATAATCAATCAAATTGCCAAGCCCATAATATCTGCCGCGCACATCTAACCTTTTATTGCCCGTTTTGGAGTCGTAATAGTCGTAATATTCGGTCGTCGCATCCGGGAAACGGGTGCTGCGCAGCCGGCCCAAACGGTCATAGGTATATTGGGTGGTCAATTCTACCTCCGCCCCGTTTGCGCCGGAATTATTTTTGGTTTTTACCTTTGTCATATTACCTGTTTGATAATCGTATTCGTATGTTGTTTGATGCACACGTTCACCTTTCCATGTCAAATATGCTCCCTCATGGTAGGTGTATTGCTTAAGTACGGTGTTTGTGTCGTCTCCCTCGGTATAAGTATATTCTTCTATGAGGTTTCCTCTGTTTTCTTGGCCACCCGTATAATCATATTTATATTCTGAAATCACATCCGCCAAATCAGGATTTTTCTTGCGTACAACGGTGGCATTGCCATAAGAATCGTTTTGATACTCGGTTCTTTCCTTTTCGACCGCGGCTCCGCCGGTCAAATCATAAACGACAGATGACGTGACCGCGTGGTAGTTGTTCGTGTCATAGGTATAGCTGTATTTCACCTGGTCATTTGCGGTATAGCTGAGCAAATTCCCATACCCGTCATACTGATAGGCTTGATGGGAAGGAGAGGAGACGCTATAAAAATAACCATCAGCATTCTTCGTGTTGGTAACCGATGTAATCGAAGAAATATTTTTGCCTTTGTAGGTATACTGATCGACCGAGTAATGGTCGTCGCCAACCACCATCTTTTGGATCAATTGATGATTGTTGTCGGTCACATATTTGGTAACTGTCTTCTTTTCCCTGTTTTCCATATCGTCCGTTACCCAAACCGTCGAATAGCTGTCAAAACGGATATCATCGAGAAAAGCAAAGCTGGTAACGTCATTTGCAGCTCTTGTGAATTCAAATTTCATATCGTAATGGCCTTCGGGAATGTCAATGGATACCTTCTCCCAATCGGTGTTTTGATCGAACTTCTTTTCGTAAACGACAGTGCTTCTTACATACACCTTGAGAGTACCGCCGGAGGAATTTTTGACGTCCGTGGCTTTTTGATAAAAGGTAAGCGTGCAGGGCCTGATAATTTCCACATATATTTCAATGGCATTTTGAGCAAGTAACGTCTTTAGACAACACGAACTTTCATACCCCTCGGCCCCCGTGCGATACCAGCCGGAATAGCCGCTTTTAAAATAGGTCGAAAGATCACTGCTGTTTTCAAAATCAACCGCCAAGCCTCCATATCCCTGGGGCAGTCCCTCATAATTATACCGCTTTTTGCTTACAGTGTCTCCGGTATATTTATCGGAAAGGTTCGGCGCATCCGCATTAACACCCGTAACAGATAACTCCTCATCGGTTTCCACCTGCATATACTGGATATGGCCCGTTTGGCGCATATGCTTTTTCCCATATCTATACGTATACTTTTTGACCTTATTGGAATCCCTGTAATCGATCAAATTCACATTAATGGTTTTATTCAAAGCCGGATAGCCGGATTTCGCCGCAAAGACAAAACCGATATCATTTTGTACGTAACCGTACAAATACCTCATATATTGGGCAATGGATGAAATCTGTGATACATTGCCAGTATAATTTTTATCGGTCAGATAGACCCGCTCTATGTATTCCTTGGTACTCTTATTATTGTGTTTATCGAAGCTTGCTTTGTCATATACAATTTTTTGTCCGTTTGGCAGGGTGATGATTGTTTGAAACTTACCGTTCAGGTTATTGTCGCTGGGCACGGTATAGGTACTATCACTGGTATAGGCAAAGGTAATGGTTCTATCTAAGGTATCCTTGATCTCGCTGATCAGCCTTCTTTTTTTGTTATATGCATAGGCATCTGTCAGATATTTAAAAAGAATCCTGTTTTGATACCTGTCTTCTATCGACAGAATCCTGCCCTCGTCATTTATATCATCCTCCGAGCTGCCTGAAAAATACATGGTCAAACCATCTTTTTGTATCAGCTTATACTTGGCCCTGCCATCCGCCTGCCCGTTGTAGCC
>CABSMD010000297.1 GCA_902478725.1 uncultured Clostridia bacterium | reverse complement strand
AGCCATCAGCCCGGAACAGGTCAGCCAGATTTCCGGCTACCTCGACACTTGGGAGAATGTATCCTTTGACGACAAGCGGCGGGTGGTGGATTTGATGATTACCACCGTTGCCGCCACAAGCGACAGCTTGAACATTACATGGAAAATCTGACGGGCGGTAATCCTCCCGTCAGACCGTTACCCTGTGTAGTCCCTTGTAAACTGTACTTTTGCTCATGCTAAAGCTTTTTTTCTTCCTCCGGTAAAACCGGAGGTTTATTTCCACCCCTAAAGGCTCCAAAGCAAAAACACAGGCATTCAACATGTTGAATGCCTGTGTTTTTATCTATCTACCCTATATGTGTCTAACGTCCCAGAATCTTATTGACCTCTTCCTCCAACCGTTTTGCTTCTTCAGGAGTCTGGCAGGTGGTCAGCAGGTATAGTCCACCCGGTTCCAGTTCCTGTAAGAGTTGGGGCACATCCTCTGGCCTCACGCCCAGTAGTACGATCCCCTTTCCCTTTTGCTGGATTTTATGGTATAACGCATACCACTCCTCGCTACCGATATCGGCGTTTCCCGCACCAGCCGTCCACTGGATGGCGTTGATCTTTTCAATCCCCAGTATATAATCAAGGTGCGGCAGTTCACCAGGGCCGTCCAAATGATAAATGGCTCGGCCTAAAAATTCCGCTTGTCGATTGAGATATGGCAGAACAAACTCCTCAAACAGTGCCGGAGAGAGCATGGCGCAGAAATCGCATTGGAGTGGATACCATTGACGGTCACTCCAAATCGGCATCCAGCTTGTCATACCGCTTTGCTGTTCCTGTAGCAAACGGTATAGTTCCGTAAAACAAGCCTCCCATATTTTCTCAATCTCACCCATCAGAAAATGCACCTGTTCGGGATAGTCGTACAGGTCGTACAAAAGTGGTTCAGTACCACGAAGCGCGGCAATGACATCCAAGCTGCCTCCGATGTCGGTGATACTGGTTATATAACGTCCGCCGCTCTGATTCAGGTATTGTTCGGTCATGGTATGAATCAGACGATAAACAGGATTCTCTGTGTCAAACGAGAGAGACGGTGGGTGTTCCATATCTTTTATCATAGGATCCCGATCGAACCAGACCGTATCGTTGGCCAACTGATAGGGATTTCCTAAAAACGCTGCAAGCACGCCGGGGCCATAGTTGACAAAAAGAGATGGAAACCCGTCGCCGTAAAAATCGGTAGCGCTGATCCGGCGCAAAAAATTTTTCAGAATAAAGCTGGAATCCTGCCATTTCTGTTTCACGTCCCGCGCAGGTTCCGGCGTATAAGCAGCCTTTGGCGCTTCTATCGCAACACACGCGCCCTTTCGGTTCCAAAAGTCCTCATATCTGTCTTGCACTATTCGATCCATCTTAATCACCTCATCTGTATTTTATAAAATCACAGAGGTGAAATCAAGAGACAATTTGCTCTTTTTTATAATAATATTCCTTTTCTTAAAAGAATAAAGACAGGACGTACTTGTCCTGTCTTTCTAACTATTCATACAATAAGGGTTTGATTTCGGCAGAATCTACGTTGCTCTTGTCATACCATTTATAGCCGGTGTCGATCAGTTTTTGTACCTCTTCGCCCTTATATGCCTTATAGGCCGCCTCGACCGCCTTATAGCCGATTTGGATTGGATCCTGTGTTACCGCACCGTATTCTAACCCCGAACGGATTGCGTCGATCTGCTTTTTGCCCGAATCAAAGCCGACAACCTGGATAGTGCCTGTTTTATTCAGTTCCTCCACCGCCATGACAACACCGATTGCGGAACCCTCATTCGCGCCGTAAATCCCTTTCAAATCAGGATTGGCATTGATGATTGATTTCGCCGCTTCGGCAGATTTGAGATGGTCTCCGTCTCCATACTGGATATCGACAATGCTGATATCAGGATACTTCGACGCGATCCGGTCTTTGAATCCATCGCGGCGTTCCTGGCCGGTTTTACTGGTTTGGTCGTGTACTACCATGGCGATTTTTCCGCTTCCGCCAATGGCTTCGGCCATCTTGTCGGCCGCTGCAGCGGAGGCGGCCTTGTTATCGGTCGCGGCGGTTGCCACCACGATATCGCTCTCCACGCCGGAATCAAAACCAACTACTGGGATGTTTCGATCCTTCGCTTTTTGCAGGGAAGCGACCACCGCCTTAGAATCCAGCGCCGCAAGGCAGATTGCTTTGGGGTTCTTGTTCAGCGCGCTGCTTAACATGTCTACCTGTTTGTCAATCTGTGCTTCGGTGTCTGGTCCTTCAAAGGTGATCTTAATGTTATAGTCAGCGGCGGCTTTTTCTGCACCGGTCTTGACCGACTGCCAGAATTGATGCTGAAATCCCTTTGCAACCACTGCAATGTATGGCTGGTCATTGCCATCCTGTCCGCCCTGGCCACCGTTGCCGCAGCCGGCCATTACAGCTGTCAGCAGCATAATCGATGCAAATAAACTTACTATTTTCTTAACCTTCATAGACATACTCTCCTCTTTTTCAAAAGCCTTACGCTTTCTTTCTCCTTCTTAGTATGTCAATAAATACGGCAATTATAACAACAATTCCTATCACTACCGTCTGCCATTCTTGCGGAACTGCCATGATTTTCAGGCCACTTGTCAGAACAGACATGATAAACGCACCGATCACCGTTCCAACGATGGTACCGGTACCGCCCGCAAGGGAGGTGCCGCCGATTACGACAGCGGCGATCGCTTCCAGCTCATACCCTTGCCCGAGAGCCGGCTGCGCAGAACCCAATCTCGAGGCCATCAGAATACCAGCTATGCCGCAGAAGGCACCGTTTAAGGCATAAATAATAGTGGTCCACTTGTTAGTTTTTAATCCCGAAAGCCTAGTCGCCTCTTCGTTGCTGCCGATGGCGAAATTGTAGCGGCCAAGCAACGTCTTGTTCAAAATATAGGAGGCCAAAAGCGCAAGCAAAATAAAAATAATAACTGCATTCGGGATACTGGGAATCAGGTTCCCCATAGATATATTAGAGAAATTGCCCTCAAAATAAATTGGTTTCGCACCCGATAAAACCAGGGAGAGTCCCTTGGTTACCATCATCATACCCAATGTAGCAATAAATGGCGGAATTTTTAGCCGTGATACCAAAAGACCGGTAATCAATCCGCATGCCGCACCGGTTAAGATACCGGCCAAAACC
>CABSMD010000296.1 GCA_902478725.1 uncultured Clostridia bacterium | reverse complement strand
GTTTACAAGTTCATCCATGTCAACACCGTCGCGCCCTTTGGAACGTTTCGGACAAAGATCAGGAAGTGGAAAAAGGCCGCGCTGTAGGTTCTGATTTGTTTTATAAGCCATAACAGAGGATGGGCCGTGCTCAAGCCCGGAATGAAAGCCCTGGCTTTGCCTAATATGATGTAAACGGCGATGCCGTCAGTCTGCACGACTTTGCCGGCAAGAAGGTCGTTCTATATTTTCATTCAAATGATACCACCCCCGGCTGTACCCTGTAGGTCGGTGCCTTTGCCGTAGCCTACGTGGGATTTGAAAAGCTGAACGCCGTTTCATCGGCATCAGTAAGGACTCGAAGGCATCCTACGCAAGATTTACGCAAAAACACGATCTGCCACTTCGTCTACTCTCCGACCCGGAGCTACAGGCGATCCAAACCTACGGAGTCTGGCAGGAGAAGCAGCTCTGCGAGAAGGCTTCCATGGGCATCGTCCGCAGCAGCTTTCTCATCGACGAGCAGGGCGTCATAGAAAAGGCTTCGTTTAAGGTCAAGCCGATACCAACGCAGCGGAGCTGCTGGGTATCTAAAAAGTGCGTCTCAGTCGTGATATCAGGAGACGAAAGAACCTCTCCCGATATGCATCAGGACACCCTACATGCTGGCAAAAGAGGCTGCGGCAAATGCCGCAGCCTCAGGCTTCATTGGGGATCGTTAGTGATGGCGCTCAGTATTCTTTTGGAAGAAAACATATTCACCATTGTTCCTGCTTTTTTAGGCAGTATGCTCGTTAATCCAGGCGATCATCGTGATCAAAGGGCAAGACTGACATTCTGTTTTTTATAGTTTTTACCTCATGTGTGTTTTATGATTGGATTACCGTCTTTATCAAGAAGGGGCGTCATACCGCTTAGCCACATGCCACTTGACACCAGATAATGACCTCCTGATTCTTGATCGACAATGATCTTTAATATCCCACCATACCGTATGGTTTCTTCACAAACAACGCGCTAGTTTCTCCATGTATAGACTTCTGTATCCACAACGCCACAGGGGTTAGACGAGGATGTTACAGTTCGGTTGCTCCCGCTTTCCCAAGTGATATTTCCTAAGGCATCTTTTTTGATAAACTTAAATTCTATCGTTGTTCCAGAGGGAACGCTTACAGGAAGAAACCACTCCGGATAATTGGGGTTGAGCATGGATTCCGTACAGTTATCAGGATTCCAATTTCCGAGTTCCGGAATGTTCCCAACTATATAGATATTCTCACCAAGTTGAGTTTCAGCGGATACATGGAAAACTATCTGATTTTGATCTCCAGACAGAACATTATAGTAGATTGCATTACTAGTTGCCGTCCCCTTTCGCACGGTGATAGGTTGGAGTCCGGCATTAACCCCCTCGGGTACAGTTGCCACAATCTTATTGGCGGTTGTACTTTGAACAGTTGCAGCGGTAGTCCCGAAATATACCGAGATATTCCCGCTAAAACCATCTCCATAAATGTGAACGGTATTTCCGGGACGTCCAGTAGTAGAGATTACATCTCCAATCTGGGGCGTGGAAGGCGCTTCGGATGCTTGGTATTGCCATACGCAAACGCCGCCGCCAGAAATAGTAAACGAAGGTATGAGATTGTTCTGCACAGTCGTGGCAGTACCAAACAAGGATCCGTCCAAATAATCCGAATACTGTCCAGTGGGGAGATTTGTTTGAATTGCAGGAATAACGCTTGCACTATCGGGTTGTCGGTTGACTGCAACGACAACTACGTCATCGTAGAATTGTCGTTCAAAAACCATCACATTATCATCACTATAGCGAACGGTTGTAGTGCCGTATGCAATTGCATCGTTTGAGCGCCGCAGGGTAGATAGGGTTGCTATAAGCTGATATGCTGTTGTTGTGGTACTAAAGCCGCATTCGGTGGGCATGTATACTCTTCCTGCAACATCACTTGCATCACCGGGTATAACATACTGTTCCGTTCCGTAGTAGATTGTTGGAATGCCCCTTGATGTCAGCAGAACTGCAAGCGCCGCATTGTAGACTTTCTGACTCCTTTGGGTATATCCAAAGCGGGTAACATCGTGATTATCTAGGAAAGTTACAGTCTGATTAGGATGGTCGTAATCCTCCTGAGTATATACCAACATATTGGCAAAGTTGCTCATTGGAGTAGAGAATGAGCCAAATGTTGTACTTGCTGCTCGGTAGAACTCAAAATCAAGGTTGTTTACACCAGTTTGCTTGGGAAAATAAACGTATTCATCATATTTGGGATCTGGTCTGCCAATAAAGAATTCACCAAAGTGAGTAACGGTTTTTCTGGAATCCACAACATCTTTTAGGCCCTTTACAAAAGACGGATCCATATGAAGAGTAGCATCATGGCGAATACCATTTACGCCCAAATCACTCCAAAACAGCATGGCGGCTTCCAAATACGCAACAACATCACTATGTTGCTGCGAGAAGTCCGCAAGCGAACCTAAATCCTTATGCCGGTATCCAAATCGGCTAGAGTCATTGCCTCTGTCCCCAAGACCATGGAACCAGCCATTTATATTGTTGTTGGGATCAGCGATCAAGTTTTCAATCAGTCCGTCATTGTTGTAGTCATATGGTTCTCCATTTGCATCAAAAGCAAATTCTCCATTTTCCTTGCGGTCTGGCTCATACAGTTTTCCATCTTCTGGAGCATTGTTGCTTGTTGGGTTCATTTCACGGCTTGTGTGATTGGTAACAAAATCGATTACCAATTTAATGCCGTTTTCATGAAGAGCATCCCGCAAATCCTTGAACTCATTAAGAGTACCAAAATGCTTGTTTGTTGCAAAATAATTACGCACATGATATCCATGAAAGCTGGTCCAAGTATCGTAACTCCCGTCATTTTGATAATCAATTATCGCTGTATCTCGATTTTCATAGGGCGCGGAAATCCAAACAGCGGTTACGCCCATCCCTTTCAGATAAGGAATTTTCTGAACAATGCCATCCCAATCCCCACCTTGATATAGTTTCAAGTCTGCCCCAGTTCCGTCATATAAGTTGGAACTAAAACCAACCGGAATATTATTTGTACTGTCGCCATCATAGAAGCGGTCGGTAATAATCTGATAGATGACATCTTTGGACGAAACTGGACCAAGGTCATTGACAGTTTCTTGAGCAAATACAGTCGCGCCAGGTATGGAT
>CABSMD010000295.1 GCA_902478725.1 uncultured Clostridia bacterium | reverse complement strand
GTTTTTGCGGCAGGGATTTGTTATTTCCTGTTGAATACCGCCAGTCCGAACACCGTGCACCTTCGCGGACAGCTTTTGCATATTTTTTCCTGGGATGGAATCTGGGATCTGCTGACCACGCTGATTTCCCAGTTTTCATATTTGATATTTTCTACCTACGGCTTTGTTGTCATAGGCGTCTGGTATGCGGTTACTTATCTCAAAAAGGACAGGGAAGGCCGTGTTACGGTCTTGTTTCTCCTGCTTTCCTTTCTGGCCGGCATTTTGCTTTCCGCCCTCTTTTTGAGCCATCATGAAAAGCCGGATCATATTCTCTATGGACGGTATAACGAGTATATCCTGCCGGGTATTCTACTGTTTGGCATATTGGGCTTTCAAAACACACGGCTTCCCAAATGGCTGCTGACGGTTCCGGTTTTGTTCACGGCCGTGACTGGCTGGATTTATGCCGGGGAGCTTGGCGGAATCGATAAAAACCTATCCCATACCTGGGGAATCTATTTGTATAAGCTGATCTTTGACAGCTTTGAATATTGGTCTGTCCTGCTGTTATTTGCAATATTAGCGGGCCTGCTGTATCTGCTGGGACGCAGGCACAGGAAAATAACATTGTGGCTGCTATGCTGCCTGTTTCTGTTTAGTACATGCTACACCGAATACGACTATTTCCGAAAGGGCGCCGCCCCTCGTCACGAGACTCCTGCATTGACTGCGTTTTTAGGCGATGGGCAGATGACAGTGAGAGCGGAGACCCTTCCCGGTGATTCAATGGGATACCCGTGGGAGTACTATAATTATATGGTCTATAACCCCTCTCTGAAAATCACACAGGAGGATGGGAATCTGCTGCTCAGTCAGACGTTGGTAGATGGGTTACCCATGATTGGCATGGAAAGGGGTGGACCGGTTTACTTATATGAAACAGCGGATATGACTAATGATAACGCCTGGAATGTGAGCAATCAGACATTGCCCAACCGTTATCCGGCCGTGC
Source organism: uncultured Clostridia bacterium (assembly GCA_902478725.1). GTDB lineage: Bacteria > Bacillota > Clostridia > HGM11514 > HGM11514 > CABSMD01. The sequence goes on along the minus strand of CABSMD010000295.1, from coordinate 2,207 downwards.
TGGATACCTATCAAAGCAGGATTGCCGTACAGCCGGATGAATCCGGCGCATTACAGGTGCAGCTTACGAACCTGGGAAGCCCTTGGCCGTGCTACGATGCAGTGCGTGACATCCGCAGCGCCGTGCGGCTGGCGGTGCGCGTTTTTGATTCCCCTCAAACGATCGTTTGGGAACAGCGGTATGATATCCCCGAAACAATGTATACCGGCGAATCGGCCCATTTTACCGTTTCTCTGCCCGTACCCGACGGCGCATATCTGGTTTCTCTCGAAGCGGTGCAGGAGTTCAATACCTGGTTTTCACAAAAAGGGGATGAGGGACAGCTTGCGCTGTGGGTCACGGTAAAGGACGGTGTCATATCGGTGAAATCACAGGAGCAGGGATACCTGCTGGCGCCCGGGCAGTATCTGTTCCAGACTGTTCGGCCTGCGTTCCTGCGTGAGAACGAGGACATTTCTGACACAACTTATGCCGGAAATCTGAATGGGTTTTACCGTTATTGGACCGAACAGGGCGGCGCGGTGATCCGCAACATTTCCTGCCCGGTACTGCCGCAAAACAGTTATCTGGCGTTGACAACCAAAGGGGAGAGGAAGCTTGGTGGACACGAAATTGAGGTGTCGGTTAACGGGACAAGGCTGGTATTTTCCCATAGTGAGGGCAATACCCATTATTTCATTTTGGATGGTGTGGATGAAGTGAATGAGATTGCTCTTGACGCGCCAATGATGTATCCTGCACAGGAATCCGGCGTTCCCCGTATCTTTTCGTTCCTGCGGACCGATTCTAACTGCAAGCCGGTCTCCTACTTTGTTCGGGGGATTCGCAAGCTGTTCGGAATCAACCTGGACTGGCGTGGATTTGGTATTGATCTGGATCATCTTGAAATAGTATAGATACGCAACAGAAGGGGGTAACAATGGAAAAGTTGAAGGAATTCTGCCGAAGAAATAAAGTTGAACTGCTTCTTTACCTGTGTTTTTTCTTGTTTTATTTTATTCTGACAAGGGGCTCTATTACCCCCTTGATCTATGGCGACGAGGCGGGATATATCGGCTGGGCAAGGCGGATCCTGTATGGGGAGCAGACCGGCGTTCCTTATATGCCTGGCTACAGCCTCCTTTTACTGCCTGTTTTTGCGCTGACCAATGATATAACCAAGGCATATCCCTACCTTTTGCTGATTAACAGCCTACTGGGAGGGCTGATTCCGGTGGCGGCCTATCGCCTTACCTTACTGTTTGCCGGTTCGCTGGCGAAATGGAAGGTGATTTTAGTCACGCTGGTGGTTTCTTTGTATCCCTCCTTCCTGTTGTTTGGATGTATGGCGTTGTCAGAGGTCTTGATGGCTGTGCTTTTTTTACTGCTTGCGTATTCCGTCCACTACCTTTCCCATAATCCAGCAAGGCCAATGGCCTGGCTGGCAGTTCTGTTCCTGACGGGATACCTTGCGTTGACCCATCTGAGGGCATTTGCTATTTTACCTGTCGTACTGATTACCATGCTTGTCATTGCGCACAAGCATATCGGTAAGGACAAGACAAAATGGATTTATGCCGGAATCGGAGTTATGGCCGTCATTATAGCGGTCTGCGGCGTCTACGTTCTGATGAATTCCGACAACACCAATATTGAGCATATCCGAAACCAACTCCTCAGCCTGTTGACGGAGCGGGGAATCAAGGATATTATCTATGTGTTTATCGCCCAGGCGTTATATCTGGTTATGGCGACCTACGGCCTGATTGTGATCGGCTTCTGGTACGGTTGGCGTTACCTACGTCGAAAGGGAGAGGAGAGCGTTACAGTATTTTTTCTGTTGCTATCCTGCTTGGCGATGATGTGCCTCTCTGCTATCTTTATGGGGCATCATCAAAAGCCGATCCATATTATTTATGGACGGTACAATGAGTTCGTCCTGCTGGGCGTCCTGCTTTTGGGCGCTGTCGGCCTTTTAAAAGAGAAGAAGCTTTCAAAGCTGATCTGGGTTGTTCCCCTCTTTTTTGCGGCGGTTACCATCTATAAGCAGTCTGCGCCGCTGAGCGATCCCGGCTCCGGAAGGGTTGACAATCAGATCGCGCATATCTTTGGAATTTATTTGTATAAAGCTTTTTTAAACTATTTTAACTGTTTGTTAGTGGTGCTAATTTTTGGTGTGCTGGCTGTACTCGTTTATCTCGTCGGCCGGAAAAGACCCTGGCTTCCTC
>CABSMD010000294.1 GCA_902478725.1 uncultured Clostridia bacterium | reverse complement strand
TTCATCCATTTTGGTGCCTTGGAGCGCAGCGGAAAGGAATGGTCATAGCCATGAATAAAATGACCCTGACACATCTATCGAATATTACTGCGTATGACGATATTTCCTGTCCATCAAAAGCCATCAAGCGGGGAATGCACTGCCCGCTTTTTGGTTGTATTTTGCTGACAAAATATATTGCTGATATGCCGTTTTTAATTGTTGGAACGGATGAATGCGGATTTTATGGACGTGAAATAATCAAAGTTGTTGCAGATGATCCATTATCATATCCTGTATATACATATTCGATAGAGGAAAATGACGTTGTATATGGATGCGGCGAGAATCTGCTGAAAAGCTTACAGCAGATTCAGAAAACCGAATCCCCGACAGCTATCTGTGTAGTATCAACTTGTGTTCCGGAGTTGATTGGGGAGGATATCTCCGGCGTTGTATTCGAAGCAAGCAGACAGCTTAAGCTGCCCATCATACACTGTCCAGCTCACAATTTCGGAGAGAACAGCCATGTAGACGGCCAGAGCGATTTGATGGCCGCACTGAGTGAACTGATGCGGCCATGTGAGCGAATAGAAAAAAGTGTTAATTTGTTATGTGGACGTGGAGAAGCAGATGAAGATAGTGAAATAACCCGGTGGCTTGTGCAAAATGGAGTTAATATATGTGTTCGTTTCCCAGGCAGATGTACGGTAGCGGATATTCAAAATGCTCCGTCCGCATCCTTAAATATTGTAACAGACCCAATTGGGCTTAAACTCGCAAAAAAGATGCTGGAGCAATATAAAACACCATATATTCTGTTCGGGAAATACGCAGATCCCAAGCGTATTTTATCGTGCTACAAATCGTTGCAACGACATTTGAAACTGGCGGAAGATCCGTTCTGGGAAAAACGAGCAATACAGCTTCAGGCGTTGTGGGAACAAATTGGATACTGTGTGGAGGGAAAACAATACATCTATTCCAATTCGCCCTTGATTTCGATTGATATGATATTGATGCTGGAAAGATATGGGGCGAAACCGCTGGCGTATTATGTAATCAGCAAAAATGATTTTGAAAGAGAACTCTTCCCTGAATTTAAACATTCGAACGTGGACCCTTTAGTGGCTTTGCTCGCAGATTTCGGCATCAGCGAAAGGTTGCTGGAGATATACAAGCCGGACTTTTTTATTGGGCGGTTAAGCGAAAACTTGATTCGAAAAACAGAAATTTCTTGCCTTGATTTTGAAGGTGTATCCATCGGACAGGGGTTCGATGCACTGCAGGCGGTGCTGGAATATATCATGAAAGCATTGGGGGGGCAAACGTAAATGCCATTATACCGTTACTATCCCATTCCAGGTGATAGAATGGGTTTTCTTTGGTGTGCAACTCAGATAAGCGGGTTGGGAATACTGGAATTTGGACCGATGGGTACAACAAATTTTGCTACACGGCATATGGGCGAAAATGCTCCAATCTATTCCACCCACATCAACGACCATATTTTGACATTCGGTGATACCGCGAATTTGCGGGCAGCGATACGTGAAATGGACTTAAGCGGTCGTTTTGAAGCGATTGCAGTGGCGGTTTCATCCTCAACGGCAATTATCGGTTTTGATGTCGAGAGTTTTTGTGAAGAGGAGCAGGACAAAGTAAAAGCGCGTCTTATTCCGATTGCGTTTTCAGCGCTGGGGACGGATTATACTGTTGGATTAACTCGGGCCATGGAGTTGTTTTTTAAAACATATGTTGAGGCATGTCTTCAAAAACCGAGAAGTTATAATATTTTGGGATGCTGTGCGGATGAGTATCTTATAGAGAATGATATAAAAGAGATCCAACGGACATTGAGCGAAATGTTTGATTATCATTGCCGGATGAGCTATCCACTGAATACCTCACTGCGAGAAATACGGTTTGCAGCGGAAGCGGAATTCAATATTGTATTGCGGCAGGAGGCACTGCCGGCAGCAATATGGATGAAAGAACGATTTAACATTCCCTATGTGTTTTCGGATTGCTACGGTATACAGGAAATGAAAAAACTTCTCAAAGAAGTTTCTGAAGTCATACGAGTTTCTCCACGGTGTGCGCAATTGGATTCCGTTAATGCATTATCAGCACATGATAAGGAAAAACATGTTCTGATACTGGGAAATCAAAATTCTGCAAATGGATTACTGCGGTGTCTAACAGAAGAATTAGAAATGCACAACGTGTATGCAATGGCATTTTCCACTACGACACATAACAAATCCATACAGCCATACAAAGAAGAGATTTTGGAAAAACAAATGCGAGATACCGGTCCGGACATATTGATTGGTAACTCAATACTATTTGATTTTCCCGGTCATGCCCCGTCGATTGATATTCCGCTTCTTAAGCCAGTAGGAATCGCAATGAAAACCCCGCGTCCCCACTACCCTCTGCGAGGAATTTCAGGCTACAATCAGTTGACTTTAATGCTGGAAGGGAAGGGCAAAGGTAATGTATTATTTGGGGAATGATGTGGTTGATTCAATAGAGCTGAAATGTTTTGTTGTCAGCAGAGGCGCAAAAGTTGATAAACAGGTTTATCAAAAATATGGCAAAAATACGCGTTTGAATCCAAATCCATTAATGTGCAATTGTATGATTTTGTCAGACGAAACCATCGTCCAGCTGACAGATATGAGCTTTCATCTAAAACAGCTCGGCTCTATGCTCTCGTGGAACAATATTAAGCTGATGAAATACGCATCCCAGTTGGGAACGCCGTTTACCATTTCGTTGAAAGACGAACGGGCGGCTTTGATGTACAATGGCGAATTTGTAGACTTTATTTCTTTTGCCCCACCCACCGATTTTTACAAGAAAAAAACGTCATCCGGGATGCCGTATATCGGAAATGCGGTTCTACAAGGACTTGACTGGGTAGCTTTTCAATGCCTGTGGCCATGTGAATTTGGCGCGGCTGGAAAACCTTGTGAATTTTGTTTTTCCGGGGCAGAGTTCGAAACGCTTGCAGCCAAAAAGAAGCCGCTTCCAAAGGCTGTACTTCCCACCGACGTGGCGGAGATTGTAAAATACGCGTTTGATCATGTTGGCTGCAACAGTATACAAATTACAGGCGGCTCAACCTTCTGCGGAAAAACAGAAGCTACTCATATCAATGGATTTGTTATAACATGTTACTGTAGCTAGAGCAGCTGACTCTTAATCAGCGGGCCCAGGGTTCGAGTCCCTGAAAGTGCAC
>CABSMD010000293.1 GCA_902478725.1 uncultured Clostridia bacterium | reverse complement strand
TTTCCCCCCCCCGCCACGCCATTTTACTTTCGCCAGATCTTGTTTCCAATTGCCTATTCTTTCACTTCAAAGGAGTTGATTTGATAGATCGTGACAGTTCCCTGGTCATTGTCCCCGCTGCCGACACAGAGAGCATTGCTGCTGCCTGCCTTAGCAACGCCAGACACCCGGACATCCCTCGCGCATGGCGGCAGCGATGGCTGCACCGGATCGACAAAAAAGCAACCGAAGGAAAACAGATTTTGCACATACCCATTTTGATTCGTAGGCGCATTGACTGTAATCTTGATGACATGTTTCCCGTACGAAAGGTCGCTGCGCAGCATCGTATTAACGGCCATCATGCTCGGAGCCACCGGATTGCCCTGGTTATCCGGCGTCACATGATACTTTGCATAATGACTGATTGTCCCCCGAATGGGATGGGCGGTATCTTCGTCAATGACGTAATCAGCAGTCGTTCCAATGTCGCCGATTGCACCGTACAGGCCGATCGACCGGCCCGTGAACCGGAAGGTAACGGACGCGCCCGCCTCAGTTGTTTCACGCAACCCAGCCTGAAAGCTGGAATGCAGCCTGTCGGTGTTGGTTGACCAATTGCCGCTGTAAACGGCCGCGTCGTCGTTATGAGGCACCAGGCTCGGACGGCCGTATTCATAGTCGGAAACCGGCGTCTCCCGCCAGGTCAGCTTTTTGAAATACTGATCGTAGTTTTTATGAAAGCGTTCGATGATATAATCGGTATACAACCGATACCTCTTATCGTTGGGATGCGTTCCATCGCCGGAATACCACTCGTCAGGGTGCGCTGTTCCGTTTGTTTTTTGGTCGTTCCAGATGATCGTACCGGCATTTACAAGACTCCTGACATAACTATTGAGGTTGATGCACGCGATCCTATAGTAATCCGCCACCGACTGGTGCAATGGATTTATCCACCGCCGCAAAATCGCTCTTCGCGGTATACAAAAGGATAATGACCGGCTGTTTGGGGAGCTGGGCAAGCTGGCGGACAATCCCCTCCATACTCTGGCGTACATAGTTAGGCTTAGATGCTGCCGCCCCCGGAATCATTGACCGCAAATTCCACGAAAACGACATCCGGACACGAGTCTGTGATGTCTTTCGACATCCGAAACAGCCCCAGGTCGGAGTTGGTTCCGCTGACGCCGCCGTTTATCTCCCTAACCGTCTTATTCGGAAACTTCTTTTTGAAATATTTTTTCGTCAGCATGGTAGAATAGCGGTGATCCCAATCAGATGAACCTGAGCCAACAGTGATCGAGCCACCCAGGAAGACGATGACCAACTCCCCCTTTTCGTTATTCAGGTTGTCCAGCCCATAGGTTTGCTTTGCCGCGGTTTGTGCAAAGGCGGCAGGAGCAAGTAAGGTACAAAGCATTGCCACCAGCAATAGAATCAATATCGGTAATCCCGTTCTCTTTTCCACCCTCATTTTCGCCCCTGGGACTCCCCCAGCATTTTTATCGGTGTCTCTATTCGCTATCAATTGTCTATTGTAAATTGACGGCCTTCCCCTGCTTCATACGCGGTATAAAGTTCCCCTGTACCGGTCTTTTGGAACACCGCATAGGCCTTGACCGTATAAGTCCCCGGTACCAACGCCGAGCCGAACACCCGAATCCCAAAACGGTTACTGCTGTTTCCGAGAGCTACCAGCTTGAGTCCAACCGTTTCGGCAGCATTGCTGGTAATAACGATACCATAATCCTTTGTCAGCTCCCATCCCTCCGGCACGGCCATGGCAGAGAAAATCACCGCAGAACGATAAGGCACACCTTCATAGAGATAGCTGTCCTGTACCAGAATTGCACCGGCTGCACCGCTGATGGATGGGAACCCAGGGTCGGCCTGCCGGAATGTTACGGTAATGACGGTATCCGCCCGGACGTTTTGCAGGATAAAATCTTGATTGGTATATTTCACCGCGTCCTGTGCGCCGGATTTCACGGTGATCGATTCCACCTCGTACCCGCTGTTGTGTGTGACCGACACCTCTACGTTGCCGTCGTAAGCGCAGGAGGAAGCCGCCGAAACGGTACCCATGGCGGTGTCATACTCCGCGATGGTAATTTTCGGATCCGGCTTTGTCATATCGTATGCCGCATAATCGTCGATCCACAGGTTCCGGTTTGTTTCGGCGGTGTTCGTAGCGTCATAAAGCCGGTTGAACTGGATCGACTGCAACCCGTTTGCCCGGCCTTCCGGGTTGATCTCACCGCGGGTTAGGGTACCCACCAGTCTGGTATTGAGGTAGATGTTGTAACTGCTCTCGTCATAGTCCAGCAGCATCTGGTTCCAGCCCGCTTTTACGGGTTGGGACGCAAGATTGCTGTCCGGATAGGTCCGGCGCTCGGGCTTTCCATTCGAGAGGCCGCGCTCATTCCTTATCTTCATGTAAGAATTTGCGTCTACCGGAAGCCAGACGAACATCGGGAAGGCGCTGGCCGTATCCGAGCCCAGAATATCGAACCGGTAGGAGGTCGGGCTGGCGGCGGGGTCTTTGTAAAACCAAAACTCGGTGATGCCGTTCGCCGCCGCGTGAGCACCCATGTTAGGGAAAACCGTACCCACGTTATCCAGGAAAAAATGTGTCTGACCGTCCGTCGACAAAACATCCCCGACATACATCGAACCAATCCCCGACCGGGCGAAGGTATTGGTATAGCTGTATTGCGCCTTCAGATTCTTGAGGACACCCTGCTGGTCAAAAACCTTGTCTTCAAAAATTTCGTTCCACTCGTGGACGCCGGGCGATTCATAATCGGCGCTGTTCGCGACGTCATGATACACCACGACGCCGACAGAGGCGGAGGCTTGCCCATGAACAGCTGTGATGACCGTGAAGCCGATACCGGTCGGCACAATCGTACCGTCAGTCTTCACCTTGGCAACCGCCTCGTTTTTCGAGGTAAGGGTAAGTTCTTCGTTGGGTACCGCAGCCCCATTTTCTGTCGCTACAATCATGCCGGTTTCATACAGATTGATGGCGTTTTTGGTTTTTGAGATATCAAAGGTGTCTACACGCCCCGGCGTAGGCAATTGCGTCACGGTAAACGCCATGACTGACATGGGGACGAGAAGCAGAATAAGCAGGGTCATGATGAGTGTACAGCTTACTACTTTTTTCATGAAAAATTCCCTCCTAAAAATAAATTCAAAACCAATAAAAAGGGCGTGGGTAAACAAAAGAGTTTACCCACTATATGGAAGAGTGGAACAGCAC
>CABSMD010000292.1 GCA_902478725.1 uncultured Clostridia bacterium | reverse complement strand
TTGGAGACCGACCTGGGTATTGATCTCAGGTTAAGAGGGAGATATCACATGAGTAGGATAAAATTTAATTTATTTCAACTTGCCGCTATGATTGGAAGCATCCTTTTTCTGTTTTTAACCGGAAGTCTGCTGCTCCATAATCCTTCTTTTTCTACTTGGGGCAGTGCTCTTGTTTTCCTGTGTTTCATGCTTTTCCCGGTCCTGCTGATCGTTTCCGTTTACGGAATAGAATGTTTACATGAAAGTATTGTTCTTTCCTCTGTTAAAAACCGGATTGTCTCTTTTGTGGAACGTTACCCGGAAGAAATAAAAATCTTCTGTGCTGCTATTGGTTTTCGAATTATATTTTATCTGTTTTCCGTCGTTGTTATGGCGGTCATGGGCGATTATTCCGGCGGAATCACTTTTTCGGATTTTCTGGAGGTATGGAAACGCTGGGATTCACAGCATTACCTTAATATTGCCGAGAACGGTTATGCAGGTGCCATAGAAAACGGAGAACATATTTTTTTGGTGTTTTATCCGCTACTGCCTTGGCTTTTGCGCTGTCTTGGCTTTTTCTTCCATGACATGCGCTTCTGCGGAATTTTACTTTCGACCATATGCTATGGAATCGGCTGTATTTATTTATATAAAAATGCAAAAACAGAGTTTGATAAGGAGACAGCATTAACCGCTACAGTTGCCATCAGCGTCTTCCCCTTCGGATTCTTTTTCGGGTCCATTATGACAGAGTCCCTGTTCCTTGCCATTGCTTCCGCCTTTCTTTACTACGTGAGGCAGCATAAATGGTCTATGGTTGCCATCCTCGGTTTTCTCGCCTGCCTGACGAAAGTACAGGGCCTGCTTCTGACATTTGCCGTGCTGGTGGAACTATTTTATTCTGAAAGCGGAGTCGCCCTGCTCCGCGGCAAAAAATGGAGAGATTTCCTGCACAAGGTGCTTCTCCCCGGTTGTCAGGCTGCTGTCATGCTATTTGGCTTTGTCGTATATCTTCTGATCAATTATCAGGTAGAGGGGGATCCTTTCCGTTTCCTGTACTATCAGTCCAATCACTGGTACAACGGATTTGCTCCGATCTGGACAACGCTGCACTATATCATTCAAAACGCCATCACCGACTGGTACACCTCCACCGGTATGTGCCTATGGGTCCCGGAACTCGTGTTGTTTTTTGTCTATATTGCAGGTTTCGTTTATGGTTTCCGCAGGAAAATGCGTCCCATGTACCTCGCCTACCTGATTGCCTTTTGCCTGCTGACCTACTCCTCGAGCTGGCTGATCAGTGCCGGACGCTATACCCTGTCTGCCCTGCCACTATTTCTGCTGGAAGGTGATTGGCTGCAACGTCATGAAAAACGTAAATTTCCCATATTACTGTTTTCATCCATGCTTATGATGCTGTATTTTGTGGGATATTTCAGTTGGAAACAGATCATGTAAGAATGTTCATAGAAAATATTGCTGTATCATATTTTCTACGATGTTGGATTTTAGAGGAGCCTCTTCCGATTCATAGGTGGCCAGTAGTGTATCCGACAGCATAATTCCATTTATGTTATAGAGCTGCATTTTCCGAAAAGCAACCTGCGCATAATTTTCATTATCCATCATACCAAAGTGCTCCCAGTAAAAGGCTTGGCCTGTTACCGGGTGCCTTATGGTAAAATCCGGATAAATCACCCTTTTTCCAAGGTACAATGCCTCTTCGTAATGAAAAGGAATTTTGTTCACATACAACATGGTTGCAATGATTGCCTCTGATTTGGAACGCACCTTCTGTCCGTTGAAAATAGGATGAATCAGTTGTTCCGGATATTTGGGGCATCTCTCATAATCCTGCTTTTCCCATTCAGCAATTTCTGTATTTACTGAAGTAAATACTTTTTTCAACAGTTCTGCATATACAGCAGTCTCAAGCAACTGTTCTTCTCCCGTTTGCTCTTTGTTACACAAATCCAAATAACTTTGTATTGCTCGTTTTTCTTGCACTATATCCTGAAGCATTACTTCATAATATTTCTTTTCCGCCATAGAGACAGCAGTATTTTTTTCATTGCTAGGAATATAAATTTTCTGTCCATCACAAGATATGTACCATTTCTTATGCTTACCGTTTTGAGAATAGATCAGTTTACCTGCCGGATATGTCTGCAGTCGTTCCAAAATGTTTTTTTCCCGTTGGTCCAGCACTTCTTTTTCTCTTAGCATCTGGTGATATAGCATGACTTCGCCTTTCTCTTATTTTATTGTGATTTGATCAGTTACTTTTTGTTGAAATTCTGCTGAAACCAGCTGGATTTTCACAAGAGTTGTAAATAGAGTTTCATGGTCAGATGAAATGTAACAATATTACATCATATTTCTATCAAGTTGTAAACCTTTATTTTTTCATGGGAACAGTATGTGCTTGCGGCGATGGCTGTGCCCTCCTGGTTCCATTTCATGGGCACAGCACAGGCTTGCGGCGGTGGCTGTGCCCTCGTCCGGCTCCGCCAGACACAAACATCACATATCCATAAAAAAAATGCCCGGATCACATCTTCCCTGATCCGGACACTGTTCTCTATAATCTTTTGAATTTCCCTACCCCTCAGTGATGGCATTACCGGTATACAACTGGTAATATCTGCCCTTCTGGGAGATGAGTTCATCATGGTTGCCGCGCTCGATGATACGACCCTGTTCCAGGACCATGATGCAGTCACTGTTTTTGACAGTGGACAGTCTGTGGGCGATGACAAAGGTGGTTCTGCCCTTCATCAGTTTATCCATGCCGTCCTGTACGATTTTCTCAGTACGGGTATCAATGGAGCTGGTAGCCTCATCCAGGATCAGTACCGGAGGATCCGCTACTGCGGCTCTGGCGATGGACAGAAGCTGTCTCTGTCCCTGGCTTAAGTTCGCACCGTCACCGGTGAGGACTGTGTTGTAACCATCCGGAAGCTGACGGATAAAGGTATCCGCATTTGCTAACTTCGCTGCGGCAATGACTTCGTCATCCGTAGCATCCAGCTTACCAAAACGGATATTTTCCATAACGGTAGCGGTGAACAGATGGGTATCCTGCAGTACGATACCTAAGGATTTTCTCAGATCCGCTTTCTTGATCTTGTTAATATTGATGCCGTCGTAACGGATCTTACCATCCTGAATATCATAAAAACGGTTGATCAGGTTCGTGATCGTGGTCTTACCGGCGCCGGTGGAGCCTACGAATGCGATCTTCTGACCGGGTTTTGCATACA
>CABSMD010000291.1 GCA_902478725.1 uncultured Clostridia bacterium | reverse complement strand
ATGGAATCCTTCCTGTCAGAACACAAGGATATCACCGTACATCCGCATTGGCATACGGAGGTAGAGATTCTGTACGTCCTGGAGGGCTGTGCCATGCAGCAGATTGCCAACCGGTATTTTCCCATCTTTGCAGGGGACATCGTTTTTATTGGAAGTAACTACCTGCATTCTACCTATTCGGTGGGAAGCGAGGCGTGCAGAATACAGGTATTGCAGTTTTTAACCAAATCTCTATTGCTTACCTCGACGCCGGAAGGAGCCAAACAATTAGAACGGTTTGATAAATTGCTGTTCACTCATGCGATACCGGCGAGTGATGAACGCTTTTTGCTGCGGTACCTGAAACCATTATTTGAGAATGAAGAGAATGAATTGGCTACACGCTCCGCCCTGTACGCCTTTGCCAATAAAATGTTAGACCGTTTTCCCGACCTGACCGGTACGCCTGAAAATGAACATTCCTTAAATATGTTGAAAAACACCTTTACTTATATCGACCAAAACTATCAAAATACCATCCGCTTAGCTGACGCCGCAGCACAATCCAGCCTGAGTGTGACCCACTTTACCCGCCTGTTTAAGCAAGCCACCGGCATGACCTTTAAGGAGTACTTGAACCTTTACCGTGTCAACATGGCGCAGCGTGCCCTGCTGGGAGATGATTCGATCACGAAGATCGCCTTGGATTATGGCTTTGGCACCATCGGCTCCTTTACACGGAATTACAAAAAATACAAAAAAACGCTCCCGTCCGCCATGCGGAAGGAGCGTTCATAAATGTTAAATTACCAGTTCCAGCTCATTTTCATTTTTACGGACATAGGTCGGTACAATCTTTGCGACCGCATTCTTGATCTCCTCATTATCATTGGACTTGAGTGCATCCTCCAAAAGGTCGAGATATTCCTTAATCTGTTCCATATCGCAAAAGAAAGGCTGTCCGATAAAAATCTTTTCGTGCCTGGTTTTTTGCAAGCCCTCCTCATTCATTAACAGCTCTTCATAGAGCTTTTCCCCCGGACGCAAACCGGTAAATTCAATCTTGATATCGACATTGGGCCGATAACCGGACAACTTAATTAGGTTCACCGCCAAATCATATATTTTGACCGGCTCTCCCATATCAAGTATGAAAATCTCCCCTCCCTTAGCATAGCTTACTGCCTGCAAAACTAGTTGCGCCGCCTCCGGAATGGTCATAAAAAATCTCGTAATCTCCTTATGCGTCACTGTGACAGGCCCGCCGGACGCAATTTGTTTTTGAAATAAAGGAATTACAGAACCATTGCTGCCCAGCACATTTCCGAACCGGACTGCCACAAAATTGGTATCACTGACCGCATTTAGGGACTGTACGATCATCTCACATATCCGCTTGGTCGCACCCATGACATTAGTCGGATTTACCGCCTTGTCGGTGGAGATCATTACAAAGCGTTCCACATGGTGTTTGTCCGCGCAGGTAGCTACATTCAATGTGCCAAAAACATTGTTTTTGATCGCCTCACCGGGGCTCGACTCCATTAACGGGACGTGCTTATGCGCCGCCGCATGAAACACAGTATGAGGTCGGTATCTTGCAAATACGTCGTCGATCCGGTCCAAATCCCGCACAGAGGCAATCACAACCTCCAATGCCAGTCCCGGGTATAACTGCTTTAATTCATTTTCAAGGTCATACGCATTATTTTCATAAATGTCCAGTATCACCAATTTGGAGGGAGAAAACTTTGCCACCTGCCGGCACAGCTCCGATCCAATTGAACCACCACCGCCGGTTACTAGGACAACCCTGTCCGCAATGTACTCAGAAAGCTCCCGGTTATCCAGCTCAATCGGTTCCCGCGCCAACAAGTCCTCCACCTGGACGTCACGTACCTTATTATATATTTCATCTCCGTATTCACGCATCCTGGCCGTAAAGTCCGGTAACAGCTTAATTTTACAGTCTGTTTCACTGCAGATTGCCAACACTTTTCGCCTTTCACTTTCCTTCATGGATGGAATCGCAAGAAAAATCTCATTGACCCGTTCTTCCTCACAAATACGAATAATGTCATTCCTGTTTCCTAATACCCTGGAACCCAAGACCCTGCAGTTTATTTTTGAAGTATCGTCGTCAATTAAGCCGACGATACAATAATGCAGATTCGGGTTGGAACGGATATCACGCAGTAACAGCATACCGGCTGAACCAGCCCCGATAATCAACAGACGTTTCCCGCCTTTGTCTTTATTTCCACCGCGAATTAAATGTATAATTACCAGACGTATCAGCATTCGGCCACAAAACATACCCAGCACGATCATCAAAAAGGCCAAGATATGAAACCTGCCTTTGACCACATTAAACTGCCAATCGGAAACAATCGTACTAACCAGGCAGGTTACGGCACATGCACCGACCGCAACCATCCCCAGATTGAAGCAGTCACGCAGACTGGAATACAGCCATAATGTCTTATACACCCGAAAGCCGACAAACAAAAGCCCATAACAAACAAGTGCTATGGTGATACTATGTAGCAAAGATGGCGAAAAAACAGAAAAATCATCCTGGGTCAAATAAGCAACCAAAAGGTAAGAAGCGATGACAATACACAGATCCAGCGGAAAAAACAATTTATTCTTCATGGGCTTACGCTGCGCTGTATCCAAAATATACCACTCCCCCAATTTTTCTTATCAAAATGTCGATTAAACTCTTATCAAAAATTAATTATTTTATACTATAATCAGTGAAGGATTGATGACACATATCTCCAATCAAATACACGTTTTTCATATCGTTTATTTGTGCAAAAATGTATTTAACCAGTTATATTCTTAATAATCAGCTAAGTTTGTACAAATTCCAGCGGATAATCACATAACTTAGTATTATTCCAGAGAGATTCAAAATAATCCGTATACATATTGAAGCCTCTTCCACCTTTAATAAATTTGTAGGTTACTGTCTGCTGGCTAACAATATTATAAAGATAAGGTCCTATGTATAATTCATCGTCCATTCTCCAATAGAAATCAAGTGTCATTGCGTTATAATACTTTATTTCTATTTTACCATAGGAAGATTGTGCATTTAATTTGTTAATCCATTCAACAAGATTTTTAATTGATGCAGAGATGCTTCCAGGCTGCCCGTTTTCTTCCACGTCACGCTGTTTAGCGAAATCGCTGTCTGGATTCATTGTAATCAATCTCATATTCATACCGTTGCACCTGTCTCTTATACACATCTGACGCTGCCGACG
>CABSMD010000290.1 GCA_902478725.1 uncultured Clostridia bacterium | reverse complement strand
TGCCTTAACACTCGGCCTCTTTACGTTAAAAGCTCCAGGGGAATATCATGGGATGTGGAATTTTGTGAATTCTCCGCTTTCTGCTTTGATCATCCTCGGCCTATTGTGCCTCAACATTATTACAAGCATTAAAATGACCGGCAAATCTTCGGCTGTATTCTACAATGAAATCAAAAATTTAGCAGATCAAAACAGAGTGAGCTTTTTTTATTTGGAGTTGCTTGGCAATTACGAGTCAGCGGCTGAGATACGTATATTCAACGAATCGCCGCTGATACAAAAATCATGGTTAAATTATATGCTCCATCCGGTTTATACAACAAATATCGTGCGGGCCAATGCTCGCTTCGCAAGAGTTCAAACAGGCAGTGGCTTTGTTATGAACCTTGTATTGTATATTTTTATAGGTGCCAAAGCATATATGGGCGCCTTCGGCATAGGAAATTTTGTCTTATATACCGGTACGGTTGCAAAATTTGTTTCTGCAGTGACCAGCTTGTTTGATACTTTTGCGCGGCTGAAAAACAATAATATTTATCTGCGTGAAATATTTGAATATATTGATATGCCCAACACCATGTATCAGGGAACCCTTCCCGTTGAAAAACGGGCCTTCTGTGAAGGCGGCGACAACGATTATGAAATCGAGTTTCGCGATGTGTCTTTTAAATACCCGGCTTCCGAGGAATATGCCTTGCGGCATGTGTCCGTAAAGTTTCACGTTGGGGAGCGTCTTGCGGTCGTCGGCATGAATGGGAGCGGGAAAACTACCTTTATCAAATTATTGTGCCGTCTGTATGATCCGACAGAGGGAGAAATCCTGCTCAATGGCATTGACATCAAAAAATATGACTATGACGAATACATGTCTATTTTTTCGGTGGTATTTCAGGATTTCAAGCTGTTTTCTTTCAGCCTTGGGCAGAATGTTGCCGCCAGCGTGAAGTATGATAGGGAACGCGTAAAAGCCTGTCTCGAAAAAGCCGGATTTGGCGCTCGCCTACAAGAAATGCCGGAAGGGCTTGACACCTGCCTTTATAAGGATTTTGAGGAAAGGGGCGTGGAGATTTCCGGCGGAGAGGCGCAGAAAATTGCTCTTGCCAGAGCACTGTATAAGGACGCACCGTTTATTGTCCTTGACGAACCTACCGCTGCCCTTGACCCGGTGGCGGAATACGAGGTGTATTTCAAATTTAATGAAATCGTGGGCAATAAAACCGCCATTTATATCAGCCACCGACTTTCCTCCTGCCGGTTCTGTGACGAAATCGCCGTGTTTGATAACGGGAAGATCGTGCAACAGGGCAATCACGAGGAACTGATCGCAGATGAAAACGGCAAGTATCACGAGCTGTGGTATGCTCAGGCGCAGTATTATAATACTTAATGGCTTATCCACAGAACTGGAAGCGCAATAGTGCTGATACGGCGATATACCTCATTTATACTGTTTACGAGGCGATGAGCAACCAGGGTATTGCGAGCCATCAGTAAAGACGCAAAGAAACAGCTGGATAAAATATAGCAGCCGCTGAAAAAGAACGCTTTCCAATCCTTGCGCTAAAATATTGACCGTCTATCTGGAAAACAGAAAGGACGGTGAGCAGAGATTGCAGTTCTTTATTTACGGCCGCAAGTCGGTCTGCTCAGGCAAAAGGGGAGAACATCGAAAACCGGTTTGAAATGTGCAAGCAAGGACATTCCCAGCAAGTTTTCAGATGGAGCCGATACCCGACATCACGGTGTATGAGGATGAGGGGCTTTTTGCCCCAAAGCACGGACAGACCGCAATTTCAGCGATTTTTCCTCTTTAATTGAGAATCTGAATGACCGAGATAGTATTAAAGAGGAAATCAACGCCGTTCTTTTCTGCTGGCATACTGCACTCCACAAACAGAAGCAGAATAAATATTGTCATAGTTCGTGCTGTTTTTATCATGTCGATTGCCTCTGTCACTCTTGGGGCTTTAACGGGCCATAAAAATAGCTGGACGTTGCGCCGCCGTCAATTAAAATAGTGGAACCCGTGATAAATGCTCCTTTATCGCTCATAAGTAATTCAGCGACGTTTGCAACCTCGTCTGCCGTACCGGGTCTGCCGGCCGGACATTTTGCAAACATATTTTTATAGAAATCTCCGCGCGGACCATTAAACTCGTCTATTGCAAGGGGAGTAACAATGATACCGGGGGCTATATCGTTTAAACGTGCGCCGCGCGTTCCCCATTTTACAGCCTCTGCCATTACGCGCTTTTCATTGCAGCGTTTTGCCATTTGATATGCGTGCAGTGTGTCACGAATATTATGCGGCTGCAAAATATCAAGATTTAACAATTCTTCTGTTGGCGTGGTAGCGAGAAGCATATCCTCTTCGGCGGTCAGCGCAGGCATGCGCCAACCGGATTGGCTTGATATAGTTACGCCGACACCGCCTTGCTTGATGATCTTTCCGACTTCCTCCAACAAAACGGCTGTTCCGTATAAATCTACTTTCAAAATTGCTTCAATGGGAGCTTGGCTGGGGGAAACACCCGCCGCATTGACTAACATAGAAATCTCCCCGTATTTTTGCGCTTCGGCAATCAAATTTAAAATCGACGTGCGAGAAGATAGGTCCATTTCCATAGGAACTACATCAAAGCCCGCGTTATTCATAGTTGCAGCGGTTGTTTTAGCATTTTCGATACTTTTATCACCTACAACAATCTTTTTTCCATATCCCACTCTGCGGGCAATCGCCATGCCGATCTGCCCTGCACCGGTTAGAAGCATTACGTCTTTTTTCATAGTTTTTCACTCCTTATTTCGTTATAGATTTTCCAATATTATAGGCTTTTGAAAAGCGGGGGCGTTTAGAACCGTCCCCTTTTGTTCCAGTTCCCTGTACCACAAATGATAGCTTTCTCTGCTCATCCAGGCAGGCAACGCAGATCCCCTATTTGTTAAAAGACTTTTTTACTGAGTGTCCGGCCAGACGCTCCATGCAAAAATTGATCGTATAAAACATCGGAGTTTCCTCCATGACGCGGGCGTACACTCATAGCTAAAACCTTCATACGATTACTCCTTTCTGCCGTTCTAATGTTTTCTTTAACTTATATTTTACGGTTTTTTGCTGCAATCTCAATTCAAGTTTCGGAAAAATCCCATAAGAAAAACTTATGAAAGAAGGCCCGGGCTTCTTTTATATTCTATTAGCATTCTGTTTTACATTTGAAACTGCGCTTTTAACACCTCTGCAAAAGCTTCAATGTAATAGCCGGAAT
>CABSMD010000289.1 GCA_902478725.1 uncultured Clostridia bacterium | reverse complement strand
TCTACACTATCCTCTTCGTCGGCAGCGTCAGATGTGTATAAGAGACAGGTTTATCCCAGACCAGATTGTATTTGATGCTCCAGGTTTCCTCACTGTCGAAAGCGAGGCGATAATGGTCCTGGCTAAGCGCCTTTTCCTTCCAGGTTTTTGCATACCTTTTTGCAGTTTCGGCGTATTTTTCGCCCGATTCCCCCATGCCTTCGAGCAGCATACCGAAGCAGGCAATCCCTACAATGGCCTTGGCCGACAGGTTGCAGTTGTGCGCCAGGTGCCCCGCGAAATCGTCGGTGCAGAGCTGGTTCTGTGGATCCAGACCGTTCTGGACAAGGTAATCTGCCCACTGCTGGAGCAGGCCGCGGTGCTTTTGGGCGTAGGTATATTCGCCCTTTGCCTTACAGACCGCCGCGACGCAGATCAGCATGTTGCCGCATTCTTCCACCGGCATCTGCTTATCGGGCTGTAAGGTATCCGTACTCCTGTCAAGGCCGTATACCTGCCCATTTGCCAGCGGATACTGCCCCACGTCATGCGGCGCAAAGGGGAACGGCCAGGCCTCGGACGACGCGTATTTGAAAATGGGATTTAACATACCACACACCAGATCGGGATTATACAGCAAAAACAACGGGATGGAAGGGTAAGTCACGTCTACCGTTGCGATACAGCCGTTGCTGTAACACTCCTTGGAAAAGAACTGGATTTCTGTCCCGTCCCAGGTCAGCTTGTGTGCTGCGATCGCCTGCCGGTAGGCCAGAGATACGATATCGGCGTATTTTGAGCCAACTCGGTTGGCACGGGAGAGCAGGCTGGTTTCAAAAACGTTCACCCTGTTTTGAATCTGTGTATATTCCGCAAGCGCCATGCGGCAGGCATCCGCAAAGGTGTCTCCATCCTTTTTGTAATAAGCATCAATGGACTTTCCAAAATACTCGATCGAGTGGATGTCATCGTAGGCGACGCAGACAAAATCATTGATACCCTCCTCGGTCAGAGTGTAGCTTTTAGTCAGGCCGATACTGGCAAACCCGTCCCGTACCGCAATTTCGGCTGAGGGAATGGATTTGGTCTCCTGGTACGGTCGGAAACTCAAAAATCGGTTTTGCAGATCGCAGGTATCGGTGAAAAGTGGGGTATGATTGTTTGCAAAAAGATGGAGCCAGCCCCAGTCGATCCGTCTGTCGTCGCCACTCACGGCCAGCATACCCTGTTCACCTCTGCCGCAGCAGATCCCATTTTGGTACTTTCGTACCGACACGGTTTGGTCATTGGTGTTGACGGCCGCCTCCGTGTTTACAAACAGATATATGCCAATCCCGTGCGGTTTGCCATCTCTTGGCCGGATGGCATAGCTGATGTAAGATACCGGCCTGCTGCAAAGCTTCAGGTCGTCCAGCAGCAAGGGGGTCATAAAGGTAAGTTCTAATACAATCTGTTCATTTTCAAAGGTGTATACCGTCTGCAAAGGGTTTACTGTGCAGTCCGCCTGCGGAATTGCCTGCGGTTCTCGTTCGTATACGCCGTCCGACTGCAATTTTCCCATGAACCGAAACGGCTCACCATCGATCGTAAGTATGCCCAGCATGTTCTGCCTGCTGCCCGTCCAGTGGCGCGTCGTGTCCTGATACAGCTTGTCGGCAAACGACCAGATGCTCAGGTAAGGATCTACCGTAACCAGCGGGACGGCGGGCGCTCTTAATTTTCCCATACTGCACCTCCTATATTTTTTTGACAATTACAATATATCATGATAAAATGGGATGGTAAATAGGAAAAATTGATAAGAAAGTTAGGATAATTGCCATGTATGAAGATATCGTAAATTTTTCCGGGGATGAGGGCCGCCCTTTTCAGATTCTGATGGCAGGTATCTCCTACTGCGACGGAAGCTATGAGATTGTGCGGCCGAATTCTCCACTTTACTGCTTTGAGTATATTATGGATGGTTTTGGGTATGTTACCCAGGACCGGGAGAGCTTTGTAGCTGAAAAAGGGGATGTCTATATCCTCTCGGCCGGCCGGGACCACCATTACTATTCCGATCGTGAACAGCCTTGGACGAAAGTGTGGTTCAACATCTATGGCGACTTTGTAGGCAAAACCCTGGAAAGCTACCAGCTCCAGCACACTCCCCATATTGTGGACTGCCCCGTAGCCGATCTGTTTTTTCGCTTTCTTGATTCGGTACGCTCCGGCCGTGCGCGTGATGCGATAGCGGATGAGTGCGCACATATTTTCCTGTCTATTGTACAGGCCATCGCCCGGCAGGTGGATCCTATACCGGTCGACAGCATCGCCCGGCGGCTCAAACGCGAGATCGACGAGTTGGATGGTTATCACGTCACCCTCGACGAGCTGAGCAAAAGGCTGTTTTGCTCCAAATCTCATGCGATCCGCGTGTTCAAGGAAGAATATCGCGTAACCCCTTATCAGTATCTTATGCAGAAGAAGCTGGCGGACGCGGAGGCGCTGCTGAAAAATACCAACCTGCCGGTCAGTAAAATTGCGGAAAAGCTTGCCTTTTGCGACAATCATTATTTTTCGTCCTTTTTTAAAGAGCACACCGGCGTGACGCCGGTTGCATACAGGAAGGCAAGATAAGGGGTATATAACCGCTTACGGACAAAACAGAGCATAAAAAGACGGGCACGACCGTTTCAAATATGGTTAAATAGAAGTGCAGAAAGGTGTGGTGGCTATGGGCTGGATCGAAAGCATAGGCGAAGCAATCGATTATATTGAGGAAAATATTACCGGGGAGCTGGCGGTAGAGACGGTTGCGAAACAGGTATTTTTATCGCCGTTTTATTTTCAAAAGGGATTTGCAATGCTCTGCGGTTTCACGGTGGGAGAGTATATCCGGCGGCGCAGGCTCGCTCTTGCCGGCAGCGAGCTTGTTTCGACGGATGCAAAAATCATTGACATTGCGCAAAAATATGGATATGACTCACCGGACAGCTTCACAAAGGCTTTCACCCGTTTTCATGGAATCACCCCTACTGCTGTTCGGAGGGACGGTGCGATGATGAAATCCTTCGCTCCGTTAAAAATTAAATTTTCATTGGAAGGTGGTAATTGCATGGATTACAAAATTGTTGAAAAGGATTCGTTTACTGTCATGGGTGTGTCAAGGATGTTCTCATATGACCAGGCTACCGTGAAAATCCCACAGTTTTGGACGGAGCATTTTCAGACGGGAAAAGGGGATATTGTATTCGGTATGTATGGTGTTAACATTGATGAGAGTATGGGGTCGGATGAGTTTGAATAC
>CABSMD010000288.1 GCA_902478725.1 uncultured Clostridia bacterium | reverse complement strand
TTTCTTCATGGTCATAAGGTATTCCGAATGATAAAGGTCTGCCTTCGCATAGACTGTTCTTTTCAGTTCTTCCATCGTCGCAAAATGATACATGACGGGCTGCGTGGAGCAATGCAGCCTTTCCGATACAGTTCTTGCGTTGATGTTTTCCGCTCCCGCTTCGCGGGCAATCGCAAAGGCCGCATCAACGATCATCTCTTTTGTAACTTTTGCCTTGGCGGGCATACGCATACCTCTGTTTTATAACTCACATTATGTATAATCGAGATTATACAACGCACAATGCACATTGTCAATCCGTCTGGAGTAAAATTTACAAATGGTCTTCCAATGGCAGCTTCATAGGTATAATCCGCCTTTCTGCGAAAGGCACCGACGGGGTTATGAAACCGAGGGGTGCTTAAGAATCGAGTTCAAGCCTCATAAGAACAAGCGTTTGCCAGCCGCTTCTTGCACGGAAACCTCTTGGATTGCGACCATATTCCTGAAATCCGACCGATTCATACAGCCGGACAGCAGACGCGTTCTCTGCTACGACCTCCAGCTCTATTTGCAGGTATCCCGCTTGCTTCGCGCATTCGATGCACGCAAGTGTTAGAGCTCTTCCGACGCCGTGCCCCCAGTAGGCTTTTTCAATGGCGATATGATATTTGCCCCAGATGATGAATGGATTGTTGAAAATGCCGCTGTTCATGCCGACGGCGCCGTCGATCTCGGTATCCACGATGGCGGAGGTGCCGATGACCATGCTGTCGGTCAGATCGTGATTTTCACAGCTTTCCGCTACTTCATGTGTCAGCCGCAGGTAGTCAGCGCTGAACTGCGCAAGGTCGGTGGAAAACGGCACATCGCAGGAGCCGATCTCGCCGGTTTTGTTTTTTACGATGGTGTTCACCGCGATGCTGTCATATTGCAGCAGCTCGCGTCCAACAGGGAGCAGGTAAAACTCCTTGATCTCGCTGGCAGCCTTGCCGATACACCAGCAGAGAAGCATATTGAATTTCAGCCCGCGCTTGCGGCTGAATCTCACAAGCGGTGTGACATCCAGCGTTTTGAAAAAAGTCACCATAGGGTTCGGCGTACTCACCTAAATATCAAACGCCGCCGCACGAGTGGTCATTTTTTGGTCGATAACGGTCGGTTTCATTCTTCACACTCCAATGTACTATCCTCCATTCATCGCGCTACAATCAGTTTTACAAGCCCGCCAGTGCCAGGAATTTTTTTTCTGACTGAATGCTCTGTGTCAGAAACTGACCGTCCCGGAACAGGGCATAGGTCGTGATCGGTGCGGGTACATTCTGCGCAGATTCTTTATCAGTGACATGGATGACCTTGAACGGGATACCATGTTCCTTCGCCACCTCCTGCACCCTTGGTACCCAATAATAGGTGTAGGGACACTGATCGGTGTAATACAGAACAAAACCGTTATCTTCAATCGCCGGATGCTTCGCGCCTTCCCGGAACTTTGGCATCTGTGCGGACGGTTCAAAGGGAAGGTACATGAGATTGATCCCGCAGTCGGATATGTCTGCCACTGTGATCCGAATATAGTTCATCGGTTATTCCTCCAATGCCGTTGTTCTTTCGTTTTGGCGATGGCAATTCATCGAACATTGCCTCAAAGAGCTCTGTAAGAAACACTTTGCTATCAACTTCATCCACCAGCAGCATTTCTTTCGCTCCCTCATACGGGAGCTCACAGATTGCCGCAGGCATAAGTTCCAGAGCGGATCTTGTTTTCTTTACAAGCAGTCGATCATCATAGATTCCACCGACGATTTTACCTCGGTAATAGAGGATAAATTCTCCCATCATAGGACGGTAAGAAATATCGTCCAGATCGGATAGCTGTTCCAGAATGAAATGAAGATACTCTTTACCGGATGCCATTTTTTCCTCCTGTTCAGAACAGTTGCCCCGTCAGCTTCCGCTTTTCCTTCTTCGGAAAAGTCGCTTCAAATCGTTCAAAGCCCTCCGGGTCTTTCTCACAGACAAAATATCCCACTGGGTCTTTGTAGGTGCCGGAGATACCGTCCAAAAAACCGGGCGTCAGCTCCTTGATGAGAAAATAATCCGCTTCAGGGTCGTCGGCATAGCGGATACCCTTTATTTTGGCAGGCACAAAGCCGGACTTGCCGTAAAAGTCAATATTGCCGGTGATGGCAAGTGCTCCTGCACCCATTTCCTTGGCTTTTTCCATGGAATAGTCCAGCAGCTTCTTTCCGTAGCCCTGCCGCTTGTATGCGGGCGCAATGCCGATGGGGCCGAAGGTCATGATCGGCACCTTTCTTCCGTCATCGCAGTCGATTTCCGACCACACATAGATGACCTGCCCGATCAGCTCGCCGTCCAGCTCCATGACGAAGTCCAGCTCCGGCACAAATGCCGGGTCATCCCGATAGCAGTGCAGCACATAGTACTCCATGCAGCCGGGGCGGTAGACATTCCAAAAGGCCTCGCGGGTCAGGTTTTCAACATTGCGATAGTCATCTTTGGTTTCCAAACGAATGGTAATCTTCTTTTCTGACATGGTGGTTCTCCTTATCTCTTGCCAATGATTTTGTCGATCAGCCCGTAAGCAAGGGCTTCCTGCGCCGACATGTAGTTGTCGCGCTCCGTATCAGCGGCAACCTCTGCAAAGGATTTTCCCGTATTCTCGGAAAGAATGCGGGTCATCCGCTGTTTGGTTTTCTGCATCTGCTCGGTGACGATCTGAATATCCTTGTCTGGGTCTTGTGCTTCCAGAAACAGCATCTGCGCGACGATGGAACTGGCGGATGCGTCCGTTACTTCCTCACCGAGAAAGATGATTCGGTCGGAGAGGAGCCGGGAAAAAATATCATAGCTCCGTTCGCCGCGGCTGGTTTGTTCGATCACATAGGGAATGATGCTCATATAGGTTTATCGCTCCCTGTGCTTATCAAGTTTGGCTTTCCAAAAAGCACCGATAGGGCTGAAAGCCTGCTGCCGCATAGAATTTCTGCGCCGACTCATTGAATGTCCAGACATCCAGTGTCACTCGATCAAAACCCCGATGTTTTGCTTGCGCTTTGCAAAGCTCTGTCCACCAGCGTTTCATCCAGTACGGACATGGAAAAGAACGCGCCGATGCTGCCCGCAATCAGTATAAGGCGATCACAGCGCTGCCGTTTCTGCGCAAAAAAAGCCAAGAATTCCTCTTTGGCCTCCCACGGCGTCTGGGAGCGGTAGTCGAAGCCGATGACTTCGCAATTCGGAAAAAGGGGCTTGTAATGGTCGGCTTCTTCCGTCGAGCCGCCC